>NZ_MLAO01000012.1 GCF_002272835.1 Helicobacter sp. 11S03491-1 | reverse complement strand
TATTGAAAGCCTCCTTAGGATTAAAGCCGGAATCTTGAGTTTGAAACTCTTTTAACATACGAGTATAATTCTTTAATTGTTGGTATTTTTTGTTCAAAGCAAACATATTGGATTTTTCATTCAGAAAAACATTCTTATCAAAACCTCTGTCGATCTCCTCTAAGCCATCTTGAATATAATTTTTCTCTTGATTGAGTTGATTTTCTAAGAGATGAAGATTTTTAAAAAGAGTTTTTGAGACATAAGGCTTCATTTTTATAATAGAATCATATAGAATCTTCTTTTTTTCAAAGAGATTGAAAGATTTTGTAAAATTATTGAAGTTGGAGTCCCAGTCTAATAGTTTTTTCATAATCTCTTCAATCTCTTTTAGCTTTTTATTATGAATCGCTATTTTACTTTGTAAAATTTTCATCTCTTTAGCTCTATCCTCTGAACTTAACTCACTGAATAAATTGTCATTTTGAAACTTATCTTGATTATTCTTGCTTGAATCTTTATGCTGATAAAGTCTCATTATCTTTAATTCTAAACTTGAAATATTGTTTTTGATTTTTAAATGTTGCTTGTTTAAATCTTTGATACTTTGAGAATAAAAGCCTTGATGATTAAAGCTTTTAGATTCTTCATTTAGAGTCTGAAGCTCTTTAAAGAGATTATTAAACTTTAATTTAACATCATTTTTGTAATCAAGCTTACCTCCACTTAAATAGTAAACTTCATTCTTAAAATCTTCTTTGAGTTTGAAGAAAAAATCTCTACAATCACTTTTTTTGGCAAAATGTAGTTTTTTCCCGGTCCAAGTATTGGTCTTATTGATAATGCAGTGAATGTGTGGGTTACTTTGATGAGAATGTGGGATCAAAACAAATGAATATTCACTCAAATTAGCTCTCATTGTTTCATACACAGAATGTTTTAAAATCTCCATGATAGATTGAGAATGGGTTTCTTTTAAAGAAAAGACTAAGTGCATAGCTTCTTTTGCAGATTCTTTCATGCTAAAGTTTTCTTGCCAATTTTCCAAGATCTCTTTGTAAGTTTTAAATTCAAAATATTCATTAATAGCAATTTTATCTTCAGAATTTCTTAAAACATAATCTAGAACATTTTTTAAATGTTTTGCGTTGAGATTACCAATATTTTTAATAACAATATTTTTGCGATTGTCTAAAGAGAGTTCATTTGATGGATTGTAATTTTTAAATCTTTTAAAGAATATAAAAGAATAATTTGAGTTATTAGCATAATTAGTAATAGTTCTAACTCTTTTAATAGGCTCAAATTCAAATAAAGGCTCATCATTATCAACCTTATAGTCTAAAGGAATTTTTGTAATAACCCTCATTGGAACTTTTGTAATGGTTCTCATTTATTTTAATTTTTCTTACTTTCTTTTTTTGCCAATTCTAGCAAAAAATCAAAGTAATGATGAATAAAATTATTGATTTTAGTTTTTTAAATGATCATAAAAGTTTGATAGAGAAATTTAAAAATTAAAAACCTGATAAGATCTAATATTCTCTTAGATATTCTTTGAGATGATATAGAATTAGATATTCAATAAAATTTTAAAAATCTTATATCTAAATATTAATAAGATTTAATTCTCTTTTTTTCCCTTATATAATATTTAATTGTTGGAAATCTATTTCCAAAGATTAGAAACATCAATAAGAGTATATTTATTCTTCTTGTCTTATTATTGTTGGAATCTATAGAAACTCTGTTTCATAAAGAAAACTCAAACAAATTTTCATTCACAATAGATGTTTTAAGATTCTCTTTTATAAATTGAGTTCCTAAAGCTTTAGAGAAAATTTTTCTAAAGATATTATGAAAAAAATTTCTAAATGAAAGACTATAAAAATTTTTCAAAAGTTTCTGGGAATTTTTGTATTTTGTGTGTGAGTTTAGATCAGATTTTTTAAATCAATTTGTAAAAAAATTTTTGGATTTTTGAATTCAATTATTGTAGATGGTTTTGCTTATTTTTAGCTTGGAAATATTATCTACTATCCTAAAGCGTGCAGGATAACCCAAAAAATATATATTTTTGGTTGGAGTGCCCTATGCAGGGTGCTTGTAGAAATCAATATCAAAATAGGCATTTCCAGCCACCTTAAGGTTTATGTAAGTTTTATGATTTGATTGATGACTTTGAAATTTTTTTTGAAAAATTTTGAAAGCAAAATTGGATAAAACTTCGAGCAAAAAAAATTTTGAATTTAAAAGCAAAAAACGTTTATGAATTTGAAAACAAAACACGAAGAAAATTTTTAAAAACAAGATACAAAAATTCAATTTATTTGATGAACTAAAAAATGAAAACCAAAGTGATTGAATTCAAAAATAAAATGATAAATGAACTTAGAAATAAAAACTAAAGAAGTTAAACTATAAAAAATCACTAAAAAATTCATTTGCGTTATGATTAGTTTTGTGGATAGAATAGCCTTAAGGCTAGCTAAACTAAATTTTTACAGAAAAACTTGACAAAATTTTTAAAAAATGCTTTAATTGCATTTAAAGTAAATCTTCTTAAATAAAATTGAAAATTGAGATTATAACAATAAACTTTTATTTTCATTATTTATATTATATTAAATAATGAAAAATCAACCCCTATACCAAATATTCCCTATTCATTGGCTGCAACCAATGTCATTCCGCTGCCACAAAAGGATCAAGGAGAATGTCGCCTTTTTGGAAATAAACTTCTTTTTTCAAACTATCCTTATGAGAATCCAAAAAATATTCTATAAATTGAGGGATAAATTTTCCTTTATAAGGATGAAGACGATGGATATGCTTGGTAGTCTCAGTCTCCTTAAAAACAAGCAAAAGAAAGAGAAGATTTTAAATAATTTTTATTTTGCAAAATACCATCGTAATAATTTTTCAATTCTTCTTTGCTGATAGGATTTTCTTTTTAAGTTTGCCCGTAATTGGCAATTTTTCCATAATTTAGCAGATAAATAATATATTGTTATTAGTTGCCTTCTTACTCAAATATTGACTACCCCAAATAACTGCACCGGAAGGAGTGAGATAGAATTAATCTTACATCAATTCATTCCCATTCAATAGTGCCGGGGGGTTTGGAAGTGATATCATAAACGACCCGATTAATGCCTACAACTTCATTAATAATACGATTACTAATACTCTCAAGCAACTCATGGGGAAGATGCGCAAAAGTAGCGCTCATTCCATCGACTGCTTCCACAACCCGAATGCAAATAGTATTATCATAAGTGCGATTATCCCCCATTACACCAACGCTTTTGACATTCAATAACACACAAAATGCCTGCCACACTTTATGATAAAACCCACTCTTATGCAGTTCTTCTAAAAAAACCTTATCAGCTTGACGCAGCAATTTTAAATCTGCTTTATTTACCTCACCCATGATACGAATAGCAAGTCCCGGACCAGGAAAAGGATGGCGCATAAGCATTACCTCAGGCATTCCCAACTCGCGCCCTAAAGAGCGCACTTCATCTTTAAACAATTCACGCAAAGGTTCAATAAGTTCAAATTTCATCCACTCAGGCAATCCCCCAACATTATGGTGAGATTTGATAGTTTTAGAAGGTCCTTTTACACTCACTGATTCGATAACATCGGGATAAAGCGTGCCTTGCGCAAGATATTTAATTTCACCATTAATATTATATTTTTTAGCCTCTTTTTCAAATACCTCAATAAAAGTTTCCCCAATAATTTTACGCTTAGTTTCAGGGTCGCTTATTCCGGAGAGTCTTCCCAAAAATAACTCACTAGCATCTATGCTAATAAGAGGTACGCCTAAATTTTTTGCAAACATCATCTCAACACTTTCTCTCTCGCCACTTCTTAATAATCCGTGATCCACAAATACCGGGATAAGGCGATCGCCAATGGCACGATAAAGAAGTGTCGCAACCACGCTTGAATCTACTCCCCCGCTGACTGCGCACAAAACTTTTCCATTTGCAATCTTTTCTCTAAGCTTGATAATTTCATTTTGCGCAAAATTTTTCATATTCCAATCTGTAGATGCCCCACAAATTTTAGATGCAAAATTAAACAAATATTTTCCACCTTCTTGAGAATGGGCAACTTCCGGATGAAACTGCACTGCATAGATTCTTAATTTTTCATGGCTTACACATGCATAGATTGAATTTTTGCTTTCTGCAATCCCACTAAACCCTTCTGCAAGTTTTACAACCCTATCCCCATGACTCATCCACACTACAGCCCCATTTTTGCAACCTTCAAACAAAATACTCTGAGTTTTTATTTCTAAATTTGCCTTACCATACTCATGTGCATTGGCTCTCTCAACCTTTCCTCCAAAATAATCCATCAAATATTGCATCCCATAACAAATCCCAAGTATAGGAATGCCAAGTTCAAATATCCTCACATCAGGTTTATAAGCATCTTTTTCATATATGCTTGCAGGACCCCCACTCAAAATAATTCCCTTTGGTCTTCTTATCTGAATTGCTTCAAATTTTTCAAAATAAGGCACAATCTCGGCATAAATACCAAATTCTCGCAATCTTCGAGCAATAAGTTGGGTAAATTGACTCCCAAAATCTAAAACTAAAATTTCTACATTACCCAAAATATTCTCCTTTAAAAATATTCAAAAATTATATAGTGTTTGTTGTAAAATCAATATTAACCCTAGTTGTTATATGCCTAAAAAACAAAATTTTAGCCTACCATTCTAGCCTAAATACACTTCCTAGTCCGATTTCACTCTCGCATTTTATCCGGATACTGTAATATTGGCAGAGTTCTTGAACAAGCGCCAAACCAATTCCAAATCCACCTTGTGAAGTATTATAACGCGTATAACGCTTAAAAATTCTATGGATTTGATTTGTTTCTATCCCACACCCACTATCTTGGATAGACAAACTGCCTTTATTGAGCATAATAATAATATTTCCATCTTTTTTATTGTATTTAATTGCATTGCTTAAGAGATTATCAAGAATGCATCCTATCCCTTCTTTATTGGCGCTGATAAAAGCAGAGGCAAGCGTGGCTTGGATTTGTAAATTTTTCTGTCCAATCAAAGGAGCAAAAAACTCTAACCTTTGTTCCAAGACTTCTTTGACATCAATCAGATTTCTTCTATTCTTATTTTCAGGAAAACTATAGAACATAAGATTTTGATAGATACTCCCAAGAGTTTTAGCAGCAATATCAATTCGATTGATTTTTGTAAAATTATTTGATGAAAATTCCTCTTTTTCCAATCTTTGGATACTCATCAAAATCACACTAATGGGAGTATTAATCTCATGAGTAGTATCTTTGATAAAATGATTCAAAAATTCTATCCTCTCTTTTAAGGGCTTAAGAGAAACTTTAAGTAAAAAATATGCAATGAACCCTACCCCGCTTAAACATAATAATAAAAATCCTGTTGTTTTAACTCGCAACCACCAAATATCAGAAACAATAGAAGCCCCTTTCAAAATAATTTTATACTTAAAAGAAGGAGATAGCGATGGATAGAAGGGTTTTTTATGGTGTTTATGGTGTTTTAGAGAACTTGAATTCATCATAATGTACCCTTTTTGCACATAAATACCATTTTTTTGGTGAAAAGATTCTTGAGCCAAAGTATCCTTTATCCCATTATATAAAACATCACCCTTTTTATCAAAAATCATTAATCGTGAGCTTAAGCCCAATATTTGAAGATCTCTGAGCACTTTTTCATCAAAACTCCCTGTCTTGTCAATCAACCTAACAAGCACTCCATAATCCTCACGTAAATCATTTGTTTTTTCGTGAATAATGATGTTGTATCCCCTATCATAGTAAAGACCAAATAAAACAATCAAAAAAATAGCAGTTGTAATCAGATAGAGTGAGAGAATTTTAATAATGACGGATTTTTCTTTGTTATCTGACATAACAATAGCCATTCCCTCTTTGATTGATAATTTTATCCTTACCAATTAAAGTGCGTAAATTTTTAATATAAACACGCAAACTCATATCGCTAGGTTCTTCATCATAATTCCACAGAACATCAAAAATTTCTTGTTGAGAAATAAATTGATTGGGTTTTTGAAGAAAAATACTTAAAAGCATAATTTCTTTTTTGGGCAAAAAAATTAATTCTCCTTCATGATAAATATTTTTTGTGCAAAATTCAAATTTTACTCCATTTCCAAAATCCTCAAAGTCTCCATTTCTATGTGCAAAATTTCTTTTAAGAAGAACATTAATGCGAAGTAAAAGTTCCTCAAGCTCGAAAGGCTTGCGGATATAATCATCACAACCACTTCCAAAACCTTGCTCTAAATCTTGCATGCTTGAAAGTGAAGTAATAAAAATTGCAGGGGTAGTCTTGCCCATATTACGAAGTTTTGTTAGCACCTCAAAACCATCGCCCCCAAAGATCATTACATCAAAAAGATAAATATCAAAATTTTGTTCATAAGCCAAATCTAAAGCCCCGGAAGCACTTTCGCAATGCCAAATTTCAAAATGATATTCGCTTAAAAATTCCATAATAATTTCTGAAAGTAAAATATCATCTTCTAAAAAAAGTATTTTATTGGACATTTTTCTTTTTTTCCCAATTCAAACTTGCATTTTTTATTTTATAATATCGCAAATATAATTAAAGTGAAGAATATGCCAATCGCAATCATTGACTATAATATCGGTAATCTTGCAAGCGTAAAAAACGCTCTTGAAGTTGTTGGTGCAAAATCCTCAGTCGAATCTAATCCTGACAGACTTTTATCCTATGACAAGCTTATTCTTCCGGGAGTGGGAGCTTTTGGAGATGCCATAGCAAGCCTTAAGACAACGGGCATGAAAGAAGCTATATTGGAATTTGTCAAAAGTGGTAAATATATACTTGGAATATGTTTAGGAATGCAACTTCTATTTGAAAAAAGTTATGAATTTGGAGAATATCAAGGTTTGGGACTCATTAAGGGTGAAGTGATTAAATTTGAAACTGCTACTTCTGCGATCAAAATCCCACATATGGGTTGGAATCAATGTCTTATCACTCCAAAAGGCGAGCAACATCATTTACTGAAAAATATAAAACAAAAAGCTTATCTTTATTTTGTTCACAGCTACCATGTATGTTGCGATAATAGAGATAATATATTAGCTGAATGCGTTTATGGATATACATTTCCGGCTATTATCGGCAAAGAAAATATACTTGGTCTGCAACCTCATCCGGAAAAATCGCATTATGATGGTCTCCAAATTTTAAAAAATTTTGCGACACTTCCGTGATTGAATTTATGACTAAGGTTTTAATAATTACTTTTAGTAGCATCAATATTACAAAATTCGCAAAGGGGAGAAAATTTCATCTCTTAAAAATATTTTCTATGAAATAATAATCCGACAAACAGAAACAAAAAAACTTAATGAAAGGTTCTTATGACTCTAACAACACTCACCACCAGACAAAAAATTACTTCTATCATTGCAGCATCTTCAGGAAATCTTGTAGAATGGTATGATTTTTATATCTATGCTTTTACTGCTCATTACTTTGCTCATCAATTTTCCCATTCCAATAATCCCACAATAGCGCTTATTTCAACATTTGCTGTGTTTGCGCTTGGGTTTTTGATGCGCCCTATTGGAAGCTGGCTCTTTGGTTCTTTAGCTGATAAAATTGGTCGTAAAAAATCTATGGTTTATTCCATTATTCTTATGGCTGCAGGATCTTTTTTGATTGCTATCTTGCCTACCAAAAATAGCGTAGGGGATGCGGCTATTATCTTTTTACTTATTGCCAGATTGATTCAAGGTCTGAGCGTGGGAGGCGAATATGGGATTGCTGCGACCTATCTTTCTGAACTTGGGAATAAAGGACGCAGAGGGTTTTATTCTTCTTTCCAATATGTTACTCTTATTGGTGGGCAACTCCTTGCGGTGTTTTCTGCTGTTATTATGGAAATGATTTTTACCCAACAAGAGCTTGGAGACTATGCTTGGAGAATACTTTTTGCAGTTGGAGGGGTTTTGGCATTGCTTTCTTTGATAGCCAGAAGAAAAATGTATGATACAACCCAAGATAGCCATAAACATAAAGATAGAGGTACTTTTAAAGAATTGTGGAAATACAAAAAGTCCTTTTTGTTGGTATTGGGATTTACTGCCGGGGGTTCTTTATGTTTTTATACTTTTACTACATATTCTAAAACTTTTATGATCAACACCACAGGATTTGCTTCACAAACTTCAAATTATATTATGCTGGCATCATTATTTTGTTATGTGATTTGCCAGCCTATTTTTGGCGCTATTGGTGATAAAATAGGACGCAAAAATTTATTGATGATTTTTGGAATATTGGGAGTGATTTGCACATACCCAATTTTAAACACTTTGGCACATGCACAAAGTCCATATATAGCATTTTTAATCGTAACCCTATCTCTTATTATTTTGAGTTGTTATACTGCTGTTGCAGGCATTATCAAAGCAGAACTTTTCCCTGTGCAAGTCAGAGCGCTTGGAACCGGATTTGCCTATGCCATTTCTAATACACTTTTTGGAGGGACTGCGCCTTATGTTGCTTTGGAATTTAAAAGTCATGGATTAGAAAGCAGTTTTTATGTTTATGTAATTATCATGCTGCTTATTTGCTTGTTTGCTACTTTCTTTTTACCCAAAAAAACAGAGCTTGATTAAATGGCTCTCTTTTAGATAGATACTTTCTATCTAAAAGTTTTATTTAAAGAATAAAAATTTCCTTGCCATTTCCCTGTCATAGGGATTAAGTTCCATTTCTTCGCTCCCTACTCGCACATGATATTTTTGATTTTTCTGACTTTTCCCATATCCCAATACAATCCTCGCAGCCAAGATTTTATCTTCTTTACTTGCAGTTTTTTCTATCAATCCGATAGGACCTATACAATCAAGCAACATGATTTTATCCATCATTGGATGAGGTAAATCCAATTTGCAATTTTCTTCTTCATTTCTTGCTATTACACATCTGGCATTATTTTCCAACACCATATAACGCCCAACTTTTACAATTGCATTATCTTCAATAACCATTTGACGATGTGCGCTTAAATCCTTAAGTTTCAAACTTACACTCAAATCTGTAAGCAAACATCCCCCGCCGGGTTTTTCATAATATTTCCAACCATATGCCTCACACATGGAAAGTTGCCCGGTTCTTCCTCTGCCATGAATCTCAAGTAGTTTTTCTCTATTTACCCAACCTATTTTTTCAGGAAACGTAGGTTCTAAAAGTTTTGCACTCATAGGACGCAAAACCAATTCATCCAGATATTGAGGTTTTGATTGATCGCTTTTATCACGACTTAATATATCATCAAACAAAGAATCTTCCCCTATGTTTCTAACAAGTTTTCTAACTTGATCCAAGGCTTCTCTCCTTTGACTTTTGGGTCTTTGACCAATTACTTCTCCACTGATTACAAAATCAGCCTTCAATTCCAAAAGTTGATAAAAAGCATGTCTAAACATATTGGCATGACAATCAATACAAGGATTAAAGAATCTTCCATATCCATATTTAGGCTTAAAAAGCACTTGATGAAAAAACTGCTCTGCAATATCGCAAATTTTAAGCTCTACCCCCACTTGCGCTGTAGCATTCTTGAGATATTCTAATTTATCACGATTTCCTCCAAAACCTATATTAAAATGAAGTGCCACTACTTCAATCCCTTGATCTTTGAGTAGTTTCATGCTAATCATGCTATCAAGTCCTCCACTAAACAATGCCAATGCTTTTTTCATATAGCTATTAATTCTCCTTTTTTTAATCTTATTATTTCATCTTTGATTTTTCTGATTTTAAAACTTTTTTCTTCAAAACTAAAACTATGGTGATGGATTATTTTTTCAAGTTGATTTTGCTTATGCCTGAGAATAAGCGTTAAAAGCTCTGCTTCAAATCCTCCATCACACAACAACAATCCTTCATCAAGCGCAATTCCAATCAATGCAGGATCTTCAAAATCCCCTCGACAAATTGCATCAAATTCTTTTGCCCTATATTGAAAAACACTTTCATCAATATATTCAACTGCTTTATCTAATAAGCTTCTATCTTCTAAAATATATTTAATAATAAGACTTTCAAGCTTATCAGAAATATTACTTGTGGGGGTATAAACGATATTTTTGGGATAATTTTTTTTGCTACCTTGATACTTAGGGGCAATCAAATTCAATGGAATTTTTAAAATTTCAGCTATAAACCCACAATATTCTTCTTGAAGCAACGGAGTAAGAGTGTGCAAAAAATCTGCAGATTCCTTGAGGGCAATTTCTTTCTCAAGGGGATTACTTAGGTTATATTTTAAGGCAATTTGTCTGAATACAAATTCTATAAAAGGCATAGGAGAAATAAAAAGTGATTCTAATGTGTCAGTTTTTTTGCCCATAACCATATCTGCAGGATCTAGCCCACCATCAAAAATTACTACTCCCCCGGCTTTGCTGGCTTTGGCAAGCATTGCAGAAGCTTTAAAAGCAGCATTGATTCCGGCCTTATCCCCATCATAACTCAAAATTATCTTCGGATTTCCCTTATTAAGCAAAGGCAAATGTTCATGAGTAAGAGCTGTTCCAAGTGTGGCAACTGCAGTATTAAACCCTGCTTGATGAAGCATAATCACATCCAGATATCCCTCAGCTATAATAATTTGATTGTATTTATAAATATGTTCTTTGGCAAGATGATAGCCATATAAAAGTTTTGATTTATTGAATTGCTTGCTTTGAGGAGAATTAATATATTTTGCAAGCCCTTCTTTAAGTGTTCTCCCACCAAATCCAACCACTTTTCCGTTAGGAGAATGAATAGGAAAAATAATACGTTCAGAAAATCTGGCATAAATACGCGTATTATCCTGTCCAAGCACCCCCAATTCTATAAGTTCTTTCATATCAAGCTGATTATTCTCTATGAATTTTATTATTTCAAAACTTGCCCCACAAAATCCTAATTCAAATTTTTCTATAGAAGACCCGCTTACTCCCCTTTGCAACAAATAATCTTTATAATGAGGTTGGAATACTAATTGTTTTTGATAGAATTTTGTTATCTCTTCTAAAAGCTTTGAATCATTTTTTTTTCCAAGTGTATTTTTTTCATATTCAAGAGAAAAATTAGACATATCCGCAATTTTTTCGACCGCCTCAATAAAACCTAATTTTTCATATTCCATTACAAATTTTATTGCGTCTCCACCTACCCCACAGCCATAACAATGATAAAGACCTTTTGAGCGATTTACCACAAAACTTGGGGTTTTTTCATCATGAAAGGGGCAGCAGGCATTAAAATTGCTCCCTACTTTTTTAAGATCTACATAAGAACTTATCACATCTACAATATCAATGACTTGTTTTAACCCCTCAATAGAGGTTTGCGTAATCATTTATTTCCTTGAAATTTTTATTCTTCATATTTTATCTGAATAATTTTATGATAACCCTTAAATAAGCTTGTTTCAATGCCAATTTATCAAAAACTTATAAAGAATACATATATTAATATTTAGTCTATATGACTAATATATTTTGATATATTGAGCATAAATATATTGACTTGTTTATTAAAATCTAATATAATTATGGCACTTAAATTTTTTAAGTGCTAATTTTCTAAAATTAAACTTGAAATCAAGGAGAAACAATGAAATTCAAACCATTAGGTCAGAGAATTCTAGTCGAAAGATTAGAAGAAGAAAGCAAAACAAGTTCCGGAATTATTATTCCTGATAATGCAAAGGAAAAACCTTTGATGGGCAAAATTAAGGCAATCAGTAAAAAAGTTTCTGATGAATGCAAATGTGTTTCAGAAGGAGACACTATTGTTTTTGGAAAATACAAAGGTACAGAGATCAAGCTTGACAATAAAGAATATATTGTTTTAGACCTGGAAGATGTTCTAGGCGTTTTGAGTAAATAATTCAACTTAAATCCAAAGGAGTAAAAAATGGCAAGTAAAGAAATTAAATTTTCAGATGCAGCAAGAAACAAACTTTATGAAGGTGTAAAGCAGCTTAATGATGCAGTAAAAGTAACAATGGGTCCTAGAGGTCGAAATGTTTTGATTCAAAAAAGTTATGGCGCTCCTGCGATCACAAAAGATGGTGTGAGTGTTGCAAAAGAAATTGAGTTAGCTGATCCTATTGCAAATATGGGAGCACAACTCGTAAAAGAAGTGGCTAGCAAAACAGCAGATGCTGCCGGTGATGGAACAACAACAGCTACTGTTTTGGCTTATAGTATTTTCAAAGAAGGCTTAAGAAATATTACAGCAGGAGCTAATCCTATTGAAGTCAAAAAAGGTATGGACAAAGCAAGCGAAGCCATTATTGCAGAACTTAAAAAAGCAAGCAAAAAAATAGGAGGCAAAGGAGATATTGCTCAAGTAGCCACTATTTCTGCAAATTCTGATGAAAAAATTGGCAATCTCATTGCTGAGGCAATGGAAAAGGTAGGTAAAGATGGTGTCATTACCGTAGAAGAAGCCAAAGGCATTAATGATGAACTGAGCGTAGTGGAAGGAATGCAATTTGATAGAGGTTATCTATCGCCTTATTTTGTTACCAATGCTGACAAAATGACCACACAACTTGAAAGTGCTTATGTGCTTTTGACAGATAAAAAAATTTCAAGCATGAAAGATATTCTACCTTTATTAGAAGCTACAATGAAAGGAGGTAAGCCCTTATTGATTATAGCCGAAGATATTGAAGGTGAAGCCCTTACAACCTTAGTAGTTAATAAACTTAGAGGTGTACTCAATGTAGCAGCAGTTAAAGCTCCCGGATTTGGCGATAGAAGAAAAGAAATGCTTAAAGATATTGCTGTTTTAACAGGTGGTCAAGTTATTTCTGAAGAACTTGGCAAAACTCTAGAAAATGCAGAAGTTAGCGACTTAGGTCAAGCAGCTAGAATTGTGATTGATAAAGACAACACAACTATCGTTGATGGCAAAGGTAAATCTAGCGATGTCAAAGATAGGATTGCTCAAATCAAAACACAAATTGAAGCCACTACAAGTGATTATGACAAAGAAAAATTACAAGAAAGACTTGCCAAACTAAGTGGTGGTGTTGCTGTTATCAAAGTAGGCGCTGCTTCTGAAGTTGAAATGAAAGAGAAAAAAGACAGAGTTGATGATGCCCTCTCAGCCACAAAAGCTGCTGTAGAAGAAGGTATTGTAATTGGAGGAGGTGCTGCGCTTATCCGTGCTGCTCAAAAAGTTAATCTCAAACTCAGCAACGATGAACTCATTGGTTATGAAATTATCAAACGAGCTATCAAAGCTCCTCTTGCTCAAATTGCAATGAATGCCGGTTATGATGCGGGAGTAGTTGTCAATGAAGTAGAAAAAAATAAAGAAGCTTTTGGTTTCAATGCCAGTAATGGTGAATATGTAGATATGTTTAAAGCCGGTATTATTGATCCCTTAAAGGTAGCAAGAGTTGCACTCCAAAATGCAGTATCTGTATCCAGCTTGCTCTTAACTACTGAAGCAACTGTTAATGAAATCAAAGAAGATAAACCTGCTCCTATGCCTGATATGGGAGGTATGGGTGGAATGGGAGGTATGGGTGGAATGATGTAATTCCCCCTATCTTGTCATTTTCTCAAAGAGGGCTTATGCCCTCTTTTTTTCTTTAATTTTTCATAAATAAATTTTATATTTTTAATCAAATCTTAGAAATCATTCTTATTCCAATCTACCTAATACTCCAAATAAATCCGAATAAATATGTTAAAATTGTTATAAAATTTCTAAACTTCAAAACTCTCAAGAAGGACAAAAATGAAAGTTGCACTTATCACAGGAATCACAGGACAAGATGGTGCTTATTTGGCAGAATTTTTACTTAAAAAAGGTTATGTTGTTCATGGTATCAAACGTAGGAGTTCTCTTTTTAATACCGATCGCATTGATCATCTCTATCAAGATCCCCATATCACAAATCGAGATTTCATTCTTCATTATGGAGATATGACAGACTCAATGAATCTAACAAGGATTATTCAAGAAATCCAACCTGATGAAATCTATAACCTTGCAGCCATGAGTCATGTAGCTGTCTCATTTGAAACACCTGAATACACCGCAAATGCTGATGGAATAGGGACTCTTAGAATACTTGAGGCAGTGAGATTATTGGGTTTAACACAAAAAACCAGAATTTATCAGGCTTCAACAAGCGAGCTTTTTGGCAAAGTCCAAGAAATCCCTCAAAAAGAAACAACACCATTTTATCCGAGATCCCCATATGCGTGCGCCAAACTTTATGCTTACTGGATTACAACTAATTATCGTGAGGCTTATAATATTTTTGCCAGCAATGGAATTTTATTCAATCATGAAAGCCCTATTCGTGGAGAAACTTTTGTAACACGAAAAATTACAAGAGGTGTGGCAAAAATAGCACTTGGACTTCAAAATAAACTTTATTTGGGAAATCTTTCAGCCAAAAGGGATTGGGGACATGCTAAAGATTATGTCCGAATGATGTGGATGATTTTACAAGCTAAAGAACCACAAGATTGGGTCATTGCCACAGGAGTTACCACAGAAGTACGTGAATTTGTTAAAATGGCATTCTTGGAAGTAGGCATAAGTGTTGAGTTTCGCGGAGAGGGAATCGAGGAAAAAGGCTATATTACAAAATGTGAGAATGAATATTTTAAACTGCCCATTGGAAAAGAAGTTATCAGCGTTGATACACGTTATTTTCGACCCACAGAAGTAGAGCTTCTCATAGGGGATGCCACCAAAGCAAGAGAAGAACTTGGATGGATACCTGAATACGATTTAAAAAGTCTCATTCAAGATATGATGCAAGCAGACCTTAAACTTGTGCAAAAAGATAAGTATTTACAAGAAGGTGGTTATGAAATTCTAAGTTATTTTGAATAAAATTGACAAAATATCAAGGACAAACAAAAATGGATCAAAATTCCAAAATTTTTATCGCCGGACACACCGGATTAGTAGGTTCAGCAATTATGAAAGCTTTGAAACAAAAAGATTATAAATGTCTCATTGCAAAATCCCACCATCAATTAGATTTAAGTGATTTTGGACAAGTAAATAATTTTTTCAAACAAGAAAAGCCTCAATACGTATTTTTAGCCGCAGCCAAAGTTGGAGGAATAGTTGCAAACAACACTTATCGAGCTGATTTTATCTATCAAAACTTGGCTATTCAAAACAATGTTATTTATCATGCCCATCAATATGGAGTCAAAAAACTATTATTTTTAGGATCTAGCTGTATTTATCCCAAAAATGCGCCACAACCTCTGAAAGAATCATCTTTACTAAGTAGTCAGTTAGAATATACTAATGAACCTTATGCTATCGCTAAAATAGCCGGTCTTAAAATGTGTGAAGCATTTAATATGCAATATGGTTGCAATTTTCTCTCTGTAATGCCCACTAATCTTTATGGAGAAAATGATAATTTTGATTTAACTACCTCTCATGTATTGCCGGCCCTTATGAGAAAGTTTCATGAAGCAAAGCTCAAGAATATGGATTCTGTAAGCGTGTGGGGAAGCGGCAAGCCCAGAAGAGAATTTCTTTATAGCGAGGATATGGCAGAAGCTTGTATTTATATAATGGAAAATATTGATTTTAAAGATTTGATAAAAAATACTCAAGAAATACGTAACACTCATATTAATATAGGTTATGGAAGTGATATTAGCATTGCCCAATTAGCTGTTCTCATTAAAGAAGTAGTGGATTTTAAAGGAAATATTGTTTATGATACCACCAAACCTGATGGCACTTATCAAAAGCTTCTAGATACTTCCAAACTCAATTCTTTTGGTTGGAAACCCTCAATCACCCTAGAGCAAGGTATCCAAAAAGTTTATCAATGGTATAAAAATGTTTATCAAAAATAATAGTTTCTTGGGCGATATCAATAAGCTTCGTCGCTTAATCACAAAAAAAGATAAAATTATACTGCTTATTTTATTATTTGCTACAATTTTTTTATCTGTTATTGAGACTTTTGGAATTAGTGTCATTATGCCTTTTATTACTTTTGCCAGCAATCCCAATCTTATTTCTGAAAATAAAATATCAAAAATAATTTATGATTTTTTTAATTTTCATTCGACCTTAAGTTTTATGATGACTTTTAGTTTTATATTAATTATTTTTTATATTTTTAGAGCTTTTTATAATATTGCCTATACTTATGCACTTAATCATTTCGCCCTTAGAAAATACCATTATTTTTCCTATAAACTCTTTTGTAAAACCATGGACTTAAGCTATCTTGATTTTACAAATCGCAATATGGACAAAATTCGCAATAATATTCTTCAAGAATCCCTCAATGCTTCTCAATACTTCCAGCATCTCTTGATGTTATTTTCAGAGGTTTTTACTATTTTGCTTCTTTATACTCTTTTATTGTTGGTTAGTTGGAAAATGACAATTGTTTTAAGTTTTATTTTAAGTATCAAAGTTTTATTTATCACAAAAAGTATTACTAAAATTATCAAAAAACAAGGGGCTATCCGAATCCAAATGGAAGAAAAGTTTTTAAAAATTATTTCAAAAACTTTTGGTAATTTTAAAATTATTAAGC
Source organism: Helicobacter sp. 11S03491-1 (assembly GCF_002272835.1). Lineage (NCBI taxonomy): Bacteria > Pseudomonadati > Campylobacterota > Epsilonproteobacteria > Campylobacterales > Helicobacteraceae > Helicobacter > Helicobacter sp. 11S03491-1. Next base: position 46,720 of record NZ_MLAO01000012.1, on the reverse strand, counting down.
TTAAGGGCAATGAAGATGAAATCTATAAAAATTTTGATGAAACAAGCAAAAAAAAAGCAGATACACAAATCATTTATCAAACACTCAATATTTTACCTAAAAATATTTTAGAGACTGTTGGATTTTCTATTCTGATTAGCTGCGTAGCTTATATTCTCTATCGATACAACGATGCTAATGCTGTTTTGCCAATTATATCTATGTATGCCCTAGCCCTTTATAGAATCTTACCTTCTATCAACAAAATTATGTCTAGTTATGGGATGATGAATTTCAACCACAAGGCTCTTGAAAGTGTTTATAATGATCTTATTTATCAAACCAAACCTCAAAATTACCAACCTATTGCATTCAAACACACAATAAGACTCCAAAATATAACTTTCAATTATATAAAAAATAAATCTATTCTCAAAAACCTTAATCTTACTATCCAAAAAGGTGAAAAAATTGCTTTTGTAGGTCCTAGTGGGGCAGGAAAATCAACTTTAGTCGATATTATTATTGGAATTTATCAGCCTACAGAGGGTGAAATATTTATTGATGAAACAAAACTCACAGATGAAAATATCAAATCTTGGCGAAAAAAAATCGGCTATATCCCCCAAAATATTTATCTTTTTGATGGCACAGTCGCAGAAAATATAGCCTTTGGAAGTCAAATTAACCAAGACAAACTTGTTTGGGCTTGCAAAATGGCAAATATTTATGACTTTTTAAAACAAAATGAAGGCTTAAATACTTTAGTGGGTGATGGAGGTATCAAACTTAGCGGAGGTCAAAAACAACGTATTGGTATCGCTAGGGCTATTTATGACAATCCGGAAATTCTCGTCCTTGATGAGGCTACTTCCGCCTTAGATACACAAACAGAAACAAAAATTATGGACGAAATCTACAAAATAGCAGAAGATAAGACACTCCTTATTATCGCTCACAGACTAAGCACTATAGAAAAATGTGATAGAAAAATAGAAATAGCCCAAAGATAATGATAATAAAATCGATTGAGGTTGAAAAAATAATCATATTATAGCTTTATGATTAAAAATATTTAAATAATTTACTCAGCAAAACAATATAAACTATATTTGAATATTAAAATAGCCGGCTAAAAACCTCAAGTAACTTCTTTGATAGTCGATAGCCTTTTAAAAATCCATATTTAGAAATTGTCCAAATAAGGTGAGACTATTAGTATCAAATATTCATCAATGAAATTAATATAATGGGTATTAAAATAAGTTAAAAAAAGAAAATTTCAAGACACGATACAATCAATAAACTCTTTTAAAACAATCTAAAAAACTAAAATTAATTGAGAAAAATATTAAAAAACAAAGATTTTTCATTTTATAATGATTGTATCTTGAGGAATAAAACTAGACTTTATAGTCTAGTTTTGAAGGTTTTAGAAGGATAATTTGGCAAAAATAACAGCATTATTTTGTTGTTTTGCTTTGCTTTGGAAACCATTGCTCACATAACCCCCACCAATTTGAAGTCCCAACATATCTTTTAACTCAAAAACATTCCAAGATATGATGGCAGAAAATTCATTATAATTACCGTCTGCATAAAGCAAATCAAAATTGATTATATCTGTTTGCAAACCTGCAAAAGCATACCAACTGCTTGCATTTCCGGAAAAATAGTAATTATCAGAGTTTCCTGTCAAATATCTCCAACCATAGAATCTGGATTTATCGTTGATGGCATAAATGCTGTTGTTTTTCCCTGTCATATACCAACCGGCGCCTACTTTAAACATATTATTGAATCGGAGTTCTTCATCTCCCCATAGCAACACCGTATCATCTTTGTCAATGCCAAATATATTTTGCCATAAAAATCTCACTGAAGTAATAGACTTGATGCCATTATCACTCCCTAATTCTAAGGCAACTTTTGTTCCTGCTTGAATCATCGAATGGTTATCATCAACACCTAGCCAATAATGAACAAATGGATCAATCTTCAATATCCCCAAATCAACATTAATTCCCCCTCCAAATAAATCATTCTTGCCAATACTAAATTTATTAAAACTAGAAGAATAGCGAGAATAACTGCTCAATTCAGAACCAAAACGATTGGGTTGGTAACCATAAGTAGTATAATCATTTACCCATGTAGCCCATACTTTAAAATATTTGGCATCCCATTTAGCAGCAACACCTTGTGTATGCCCTATTATCCAATCAGAACCTAAAAATTCATTATCAAAACGACCTACAGCTAATTGTATCTGTCCATCATATTTGACATACAAGTCAGAAAGATCACCATAATTAGTTGAATACATTTTTTCACCATAATTATGGCTATCGAATTCTCCAATTTTCTTCGGATTTCCATATACCGGAAATGCTCCCCAACCTGCTGCCCCAATATGTAAATCACCAAAACCTACATCAATCCCTACTTGTGCAGTGATACCGGCATAATCAGCAGTTTTGTTTTTTCCATCTTTGAAATCAACCATTTTGTTGTTTTGTCCAAAACCTTTGTTGAAAAACCCTCCGACATGCCCAAAAACATCATAATCTGTCGCGCTCATACTGCTTAAAAGGGTTCCTGCTAATATTACTGATTTAAAAACCTTACTTTTCATTTTGTTGTCCTTACTGTATTTAAGTTTAATACAAACATTCCCTATATCGTCTATAAAGATTTTTTTTCAAATCAATAAGAGAATTTTCCAAAAAACAATAACGAACTGCTTCCAATTGAATTCATAGCTTTGGAAGAATAAGAATAAACATACCCACCACCGGCATTAAATTTCATATTTCGGTATTGCCATACTTTATAATCAGCCATCAAAGAATATTCTTGATAAATCCCAAAAGCAACCATTGCATCGACCTTAACTCTGTTGGTCTCCAACCCACCAAACAAATAACCTGTTATTGTAGAATTGGCAAAATAGGTTGCAGGCACACCCGGAGAGTTAATCCCTCTACCATAGAATCTGGTCCTATCGCTAAATGTCCAAAGAGATCCCTTTCCATCTGCCCCAAGGATTGCATAAAAACCGGCACCAAAGTTAAAAATTTTGTGCTTAAATGCTTGATCAATCCAAATAAGCCCTGCCAAATCATCTCCGGCTAATCCATCTGTATCTCCATATTGGAACATTCCACGCAAAAGAGTTGTAGATTTAAAAGTATTTGCAAAATTTGTTGCATAACCTGCCTTTGCTCCTACTTGGACAAGCACTCCCTTTGTCAATGTAGGCAATTGAGTATCTATCAACACAAAAGGTGAGACCCTAAAACCTTTATAGGTATAATCAACCCCTCCGGCTATAACTTCCCCACCCACATAACTTTTTTTTGCAGTCGGATTATAAGCAGCAAGTGCATTCATATCTGTAGCAATGCGATTCCCTTGATCGCCACTATATTGATAACCATTATAAAGCATGGAGTCCATATACATGCCCCAATAATTCCACTTATGATAATCAAATACTTTTACAGATACCCCCTGAATATTCCCTGCTATCCAATCAAATTCAAGAAAGTCAGTGTTGTATCTTCCTAAGGCAAATTTCAATCTTTGAGTATTGTATTTTACATATGCATCTGAAATATCTCCACTGCTCTTATAAGGGGCATTGTCATCTTTATGACTAAAAACACTCCAAGCTCCAATCGCACCAAGTCCTAAACTCCAGTTATTATCAAGCATGAAATTTGCTCCTGCCCTCGCACTAAGACCAATATAGCTATGTGGTGATGACTCAATTCCCTGATTATACAAAACGCCTAAATAACCAAATGGATCAACAGTTACTTCCAAAGCATTCAAATGATTTGCGCCAAAAAATGCGCAAGAAAGCATCGAACCTAAAATAAATTTTCTCATAAACTCTCCTTTTATTAAAAACATAAATGCAGTATTATAGTAAATAAAATCAAAAACTATACTGAATAAATCCACGACCCATCAGATAATCTTTTGTGCCTCCAAAATAACCGGTTGCCTGTGTCTGATTGAACATTCCTAAAATCCCTAATCCCAATTCAACGCCCTTTTGAAGATGAAAATTTACTCTAGCATCCCAATTTAATATATTCTTTCCTTTAATAAATGTCCCCCTAACAGCTCCATACAAAGAAGCATAATTTGTGATTTTTGTAGAGACAAAACCATACGCACTCACCGCATTTGCATAAAACATTCCTACCGTTCGTTCAAATCGTGTATGCTGCCCAAAAGCATCAATTCTATTGGCACCTGTCCCTCCGCCTACTGAAACAAAACCAAGACCTGTCTCCAGAGAATTCCAACCTATCAACCCTTCAGCCCAAATCAAGCCACTACTTCCATTTAATTTTCCATAATAAGATTCACTTCCAACATAAGAAAGCAAATGAACATGCCCATCAAAATATATTCCTGTTTTTAAAGGTAAATGCAACTCTATTTTAATTCCCGGAGAGATAAAAACTCCCGGTGCTATATATAAATACGGATTAATTTTTATGGGAGCATTTGGAATCTGTATTTGCCCGCTAAACAAAAGCGCGCCTGACCAATTAAACATCTTCCTAAATCCACTCAAATAATAATTTCTTACATAAGCATTTCTAAGCGCCCATACAAAAGAAAGAGAGATATTATCTAACTTATCGTAAGTAACACTCAATCCTTCTGTGTTATGGGTTATCCATTCTTCATCAATTTTATAACGCCCCAATGTAATACCAAATTTTTCATATTCATTATAAAAATCAGCATATAAATCAGATAAAACAAATATTTCTTGAGCTCTATTAAAATCACCACTTCTTGCCTCATAAATTCTAGGAACAAGCCAAGCTTTAGCTCCAACTTTATACCCCATAAACCTCTGACTATCATAAGATAGGGACATATTCAAATCCCCATAAGTAGGATCTTTTTTGGTCGATTGCTGAAAAAAAGCTCCAATATGCCCGTTAATAATACCTTTCATAAAAGCTTCTTGAGGCGTTTTAGCACCGGCAGCAAACAACACACCTCCATACAAACAGCATAAAACAAGCTTCCTTAGCATTTACATCCTTTGTTATTTGAATAATATTATTTATTCATCTTATAACTTAAATAACGTTACGCTATATTAGCAAAAACAATTCCAAAAAAATATTTAATAGATTTTATAAATAAAGTTGATTGACTTATACTAAACTTTTATGATACAATAAAACTCAAAATTAAGGAATTTAAATCGGGAGTATTCTATGAGTAAAAGTCTGTATAAGACACTTGGAGTTAGCGAAAATGCAACAGCTGATGAAATCAAAAAAGCTTACAGAAAATTAGCAAGAAAATATCATCCGGACATTAATAAAGAAAAAGAAGCAGAAGAAAAATTCAAAGAAATTAACGCGGCTTATGAAATTTTAAGTGATGAAAAAAAGCGATCTCAATATGATCAATTTGGAGATAATATGTTTGGTGGGCAGGATTTTAGTGATTTTGCTCGCACACAAGGAGGAGCGGGGATCAATTTGGACGATATTCTTTCGCAAATCTTTGGAAATGCAGGTGGATTTGGAGCAGGTGCTAATAGTTTTGGGTTTAACGGGGGATTTGGCGGAGGATTTGGTTTTGAACCTGATTTGGATATCCATGCAAATCTTAGCATTCCTTTTGATACTGCAATATTAGGAGGCAAACACCATATCAACTTACAAAATGAAAGTTTTGATATTAAGATTCCTGCAGGTATCAATAACGCAGAAACAATCCGCGTAAAAGGCAAAGGAAAAGGCGGAAGAAATGCAAGAGGAGATTTATTACTTAAAATAACTATCAATCAAAATCCTGAATACACAAGAGAAAATGATGATTTGACAAAAAACTTTGATCTCCCTCTCAAAATCGCACTTTTTGGAGGGAAAATCACCATCCCGACTCTCTACAAAGATGTTAATCTCAAAGTCCCTGCCAATACAAAAAACTCACAAAGATTTCGCATCAAAGAACTTGGAGTCAAAAATAGAAAAACCGGAAATATTGGCGATTTATATCTCAAAGCAAATATTATTTTACCTCATACAGATTCTTTGTCTGATGATCTCAAAAAAATGCTTGAAGAACAATTACCATAAAAACAAAAGGATAAAAACAATGTATAGTTATGATGAGCCTGTATATCTTATTAGTGTAGTAGCAAAAATTCTGGAAATTCATCCCCAGACCCTAAGACAATACGAAAAAGAAGGTTTAATAGAACCCAATCGCACAGATGGCAAAATGAGATTATACTCTCAAAGAGATATTGATAAAATCAAAACTATCCTTAGATTAACACGTGATATGGGTGTAAATTTAGCGGGTGTGGATATTATTTTACGCTTAAAAGAAAAGCTTGATGAGCTTGATATCCTTAATGAAGAATTACGGACTAATTTACAAAAAAAGCCTCAAGCTTCAAATACAAGCGTGAGTATCAAAAAAAGCTCTTATGAATTGATTTTGTTTAAAAAATAACCTTTAATGAAGAATTTAGCAAATCTTTTTCGTCCAAAAACTCTAGAAGACTTTGTAGGACAAACTCATCTTTTGGGAAAAAACTCCCCTCTTAAGCTTAGCTTACTTTCAGGAGATTTTCCTCATTCTTTTTTTTATGGCACTCCGGGAAGCGGCAAAACAACGTTTGCTAACTTGGTTGCCAAAGAATTACAAAAACCTTTTTTACAATTTAATGCAACTAATTTTAAACTTGAAGAATTGCGTAATTCTCTCAAACAATACCACCATACATTGACAAAGCCTATCATATTTATTGATGAAGTACATCGCTTAAATAAAGCCCAACAAGAATTTTTACTCCCGGTTATGGAAAACTATGAAGCCATTATCATAGGCGCAAGCACACAAAATCCCTATTATAGTCTTACAAGCTCTATCCGATCGCGTTCATTGCTTTTTGAATTTTTTCCTTTAAACAATAAAGATCTTGAAATGATTCTGCAAAAAGTATTGCATATTTACCCTATCTCCATCACTCAGGAAGCCAAAGAATATTTGATTTCATCAAGCGCGGGAGATGGAAGAGCTATGCTAAATTTGTTAGATGTGGCTATGGAGAGTGAAAAAATTGATTTGGATACCCTAAAATCTCTTCGCCCCACAAGCCTTAATGATGGGAGTATCGAAGATAATACTCATTATAATCTCATTAGCGCAATGATCAAATCTATACGTGGAAGCGATGAAAATGCTGCTATTTATTATCTGGCCAGATTAATTTGTGGAGGAGAAAATCCGGAATTTATTGCCAGAAGACTTGTCATTTTAGCAAGTGAAGATATTGGAAACGCAAATCCAAATGCCCTTAATATAGCCACTTCAACAATGCTAGCTGTCTCTAAAATAGGCTATCCGGAATCAAGAATTATCCTTTCACAATGCGTGATTTATCTATCTTGCTCTCCCAAATCAAACACTGCCTATAATGCTATCAATGAAGCCATTAAACTCATTAATGAAGGTGAAATTCTATCTATCCCCAAAAATATTCTACCCCACTCCAAAAATTACCTCTACCCACACAATCATGGAGGATGGGTTAAACAAAAATATTTACAAAAACCGCTAGTTTTTGTAAAACATACTCAAAAAGCTTTTGAAAAAACACTTTTTGAGTGGATTGGAAAAATCAAAGGCAACCAATGAAAATCCTCAAAATCATGGTATGGATTTTCTTTTTAACAAATAGTATTTTTGCAAAAGATGATTCAAATATCCCAAAAAATATGGCGCTATCAGATTTAGATATTGACACATCAAGAAGTGGGTGGCACTTGGAACTCAAAAGAATTTCTTTAAATTTTTCTTCTTCATCCTTAAAAAATCAAAATATTTACAAAAATTTTTCCAACAACTATATTAAAGGAAATTCTCAAATAGTCGGGCAAGCATTTCTAGATTTTAATGCCAACTATTATGCTAAAAGATTTGTCATTTTTAATTCTTTGCTTGCTGAATATGGCAGGAATATCATCTACCCTCAAGATGAACCCAAGATTGACAACAAAACTCTGGATAGAATTTTACTTTCTTCAGACTACACCCAAAGAATTTGGAAATTCACAGACATTCTTGGAGGTTTTGAACTTGGACCTTATGTGCAACTTGGTTACCAAACAGAATTTACCCCTCAAGTTGGTTTTAATAGAAGAAAAATATTGCGCTTTAGCACCGGATTTAAAATATTTGAAGGTACTTATATTAAAAACTTGCATTTAAATTTATTTGGTGAAGAAGATTTCACTTATCAAAAACCTGTAGAAAGTCTGGGTATTCAGACAGGATTTCATATACAACATGACATTCAAGATAATGTAAAATTAACTTATCTTCTAAATTTTAGAGATTTTCTCTTGAATAATTACAAACCTTCTCATAATCCTCAGTATGAGCTGGAATTAGAAGTAAGAATGGATACAAAAATTTATAAAAATTTTGCTATTGCTCCATTTGTTAGTTTTTATATGCTTAAAGGAAGATATTTTAAACAAGTTGGAACAAATCTGTTTATCGGTGTTTCGGTATCTTATAATCAAATTTTTATCGATGCAAGCAAAAAATAAAGTCTTTTTTTAAAACAAACTTGCTAAAATCAAAGACACTAAACAATCAGGAGCGCTTATGAAAAACAGGACCGGAAAAGTTTGGAAATTCGGCAAAAATATTGACACAGATATTATTATTGCAGCAAGATATCTAAGCACAAGCGATGCAAAAGAATTGGCAAAACATATTATGGAGGACTCTAGGAGCGGATTTGCCAATATGATTGCTAAAGGAGATTTTATTGTCGCAGATGAAAATTTTGGTTGTGGCAGCAGCAGAGAACATGCACCATTATCTCTAAGAGAAGCGGGTATTGGGGCAGTCTTAGCCCCTTCTTTTGCTAGAATTTTTTATCGCAATGCTTTTAACACAGGTCTTTTAATACTGGAAGTTTCTCAAAATGATATTGACAAAATCACCGAAGGAGATCAATTGGAGATTGATTTAGAACATAATAAAATTATCAATCACACAAAAAATGAATTTTATAATTATGCCAAAATCCCTTCTTTTATGTTTGAATTATTAAATGCCGGAGGGTTGATGGCATATGCGCAAAAACAAATAAAGGAACTGGATTGAAAACTTACCGGATTGCCATTATCAAAGGAGATGGAATTGGTCCTGAAATTGTTAGGGAAGCCCAAAAAGTATTAAATGCAGTGAGTCAAATAGAGCATTTTTCTATCCAATATCAAGAATATTTAATGGGAGGATGCGCTTATGATGCTTGTAAAAACCCTCTCCCTGAGGAAACAATTCAAGGTTGCTTGCAAGCTGATGGAATACTTTTTGGAGCTATTGGAGGAAACAAATGGGATTATCTCCCTAGAGAATTACGACCTGAAAGTGGGCTTTTAAGACTCAGAAAGGCATTAGAAATCTTTGCTAATATCCGTCCTGTAGTTGTATTTGATGAGCTTTTAGAAGCAAGTACGCTTAAACCTGAGATCATCAGAGGGGTGGATTTGGTTGTTGTGCGTGAATTGATAGGAGGAATCTATTTTGGAGAACCTAAAGGCAAAGATGAAAAACACGCTTACAACACAATGATTTATACCAGAGATGAGATTAAAAGAATTGCAAAAGTTGCTTTTGAACTTGCCCTTAACAGAAAAAAGAAACTCTGCTCTGTTGATAAGGCAAATGTCTTGGATGTCAGTTTGCTTTGGCGTGAAGTGGTTACAGAAGTAGGAAAAGATTATCCTCAAGTCTCACTAACTCATCAATATGTTGATAATGCAAGTATGCAACTTATCTTGAATCCTAAACAATTTGATGTTATCCTAACAGGAAATTTATTTGGAGATATTTTAAGCGATGAAGCCAGTATGCTTACAGGATCAATTGGACTGCTACCTTCTGCAAGCACAGGAGGCAAAGCAGCATTATATGAACCCATTCATGGATCTGCTCCGGATATTGCAGGACTAGGGATTGCCAATCCTATAGCGACTATTTTAAGCGCTTCGATGATGTTAAAAAATACATTCAAAGAAACTAAGGCAGCCTCAATGATTGAAAAAGCCATATCAAAAACCCTCCAAGAAGGTTATCGCACCAAGGATATTGCAGCCTTTGGGGCTAAAGAAATTTGTAGCACCACTCAAATGGGAGATTTAATCGTAAAATTTTTACAATAGGAATTATCATGAGTTTTAAAACAATTACACTTGCAAGCATTTATGAACTTCAAGGATTCAAAGAAGAAGCGCTTGAAATTTATAAAGAAATTCTTAAAAATGATCCTTCAAACCAAGATGCACAAAATGCCTATAAACGCTTAACGCATGTGCATAAAAGCTTCAAAGGGGTCAATACAAAAGCTAGAAACTTTTTTATCCAAGCTTCAACCCGGGAAGAACTAAAAATTTTCGAAAGGTGGTTGATGCAATGGAACTAAAAGATATGATTCTTCAAACCCTTACAGAAATAGAAGATACTCCTAAAGATATAGAGGTTTTAGCGCCTTCTAAAACTGATATTCAAATCTCCAAAGACGAATTTGCAATTCTTCATGCCTTACGTGAGAAAACATTGGTTTTATTTGAAGGCTTGCAATCATTACAAACAAAAAATTTATCCGGCAAACTTGATTTGGTTATTAACTATCTTCAATATCAATTATCAATTATTGATGAAAAATTAGGAAATTAGTTAGAAATCCATTTACTAAAATAATTTAAAATCCCCTTGCCTATACAAAAAAGGCGGGTGGCAAAACCATCCTTACAAATAACAGAGAGCTTCCCCTTCCCCAAGTTTTCTTGTTAGTTTGGTAATGATTTTTATACTTTTCTTATTTTAACAAAGTTTATTATTTTGAATTCCCCACAATAATAATAAACTTTGTTCCTTATTGCCCTTTTTTAGCAAAAAACATATGATTTATTTATTAATTTTATAGTATCATACAGGCTTAAAACTATTCTCTAGAGGTTATAAGAATGCTGGAAGTATTGATGATAGAAGACGATATAGAACTTGCAGAGATTTTAAGTGAATATCTTAAGCAACATGATATTAATGTAACTAATTATGATGAACCTTATACCGGAATGAGCGCTATAGCAACGCAGCATTATGATTTATTGTTATTAGATTTGACTCTCCCCAATCTTGATGGTCTTGAAGTATGCAAAAGAGTAGCCAAACAAAAAAATATCCCCATCATTATCTCATCAGCAAGAAGTGATTTGGATGATAAAGTTAAAGCCCTTGAATATGGCGCAGATGATTATATTCCCAAACCATACGATCCCAAAGAGCTTCTAGCCAGAATTCAATCTCTTTTGAGACGTTATAACAAAAAAGGTGGAAAAGATGAGCAAAAAGATAAAAATTCTATTTTTAAAATAGACAAAGATAGTCGTGAGGTTTATTTTAGAGATAAAAAACTTGAACTTACCCGTGCAGAATATGAAATTCTTACTCTTCTTATCAGCAAAAAAGGACATGTATTTTCACGCGAAGCCATCGCTATTGAATCTGAATCCATCAATCCGGAAAGTTCAAATAAAAGTATTGATGTTATCATTGGCAGATTAAGAGCAAAAATTGAAGAAGATCCCAAAAAACCAAAATATATCATTTCTGTTAGAGGTGTGGGCTATAAATTGGAATCTTAAAAGATAAATGAAGAGTTCAATTTTTTTTAAAATCACTGCGTTATTTGTCTTTGCGCTTTTGAGCTTTTCGGCATTTTCTTTTTATTTTATTAAATCTCAAATTGATAGCGAACAAAATAAGTCCGAATTTAAATACAGACAATTTGTCACTACCATCAATCAAATTATTAACTACAACGGAAGTATTGAAACTATAAAAAACTATCTTAAAGATCTCGGCTTTGAACCGGCTTCAGAAGCAGATATTAAAGAAGCTTTATTAAATTACTACAAACTTCCTAAAAATTTTGATGGCATCCTTGCTAAGACAATCAAACTCAATAATGAAGTTTTTATCCTTCTGGAGACCAATCATAATGCCACTCTTTATAAAGACACTTTTAAGACTTCTTATCAAAATTACTATCTCATTACTTTTGCAGGTATTTTGTTACTTATCTTTTTATTCACTTTGGTTATTAAAAGTTTATTGCCACTTAAAAATTTACGCCAACAAATCCGATATTTTTCAAATGGTAAACTCAATATCAATTGCAAAACTAACCAACAAGATGAAATTGGCGAACTTGCCAATGAATTTGATAATGCCATCAAAAAAATTGTTGCACTAAGCAAATCCAGAACTCTTTTTTTGCGATCGATCATGCATGAACTCAAAACCCCTATTACCAAAGGTATGATCACGGCTGAAATGGTAGAGAATCCTTTGCAAAAAGAAAGATTAGCTTCTGCATTTGGACGTCTAAATACTCTGATTAATCAATTTGCTAAAATTGAACAACTCTCATCAAAGAATTATGATCTCAATAAAAGGGAATTTCTGGTAGATGAGCTTATTGAATATATTAAAAAAATGCTTTTAATAGATAAAATGAGTCCGGATTCTATTATCCTTCTATCCCCCAATGATCTTATCAAAGCTGATTTTGATCTTTTTGCCATGTCAGTAAAAAATCTCTTAGATAACGCTATTAAATATGGATCTGATGGCAAAGCAACCATCAGCACAGATAAATGCGATTTGATTATCTCCAACAAGGGAGAAGCACTCAAAATGGATTTTAAAGAATATTTTAAACCCTACTTCAAAGATTTTACCAAATCGCACTCCCATGGATTTGGACTAGGTATGTATATCATCAAAAATACCCTAGATGCACAAGGATTCAATATTACTTATAAATATGAAAATGACACTAATTGTTTTATAATTCATGATTGTGTGGTCGAAAACTATTGTAATGTTCCTAACAAAAATATAAAGATTTAAAAACAAAAATCAAACATGGATTTGTTTCTTACATTATGGAATAATGCCAAAAGCAAAAGGGATTTATATGAAAGACTGGAATGAAAAATGTGCAGTAGTAGGTATTTATAATGCTTATAATGCCTCAATACTTAGTTATTATGCTCTTTTTGCTATGCAACATAGAGGGCAAGAAGCTAGCGGTATCAGCGCGTCTAATGGACAAAAAATTTCTACTTACAAAAATAATGGTTTAGTTACAAAAGTCTTTAATGAAAATATTCTGGAAAAACTTCAAGGCAAATCAAGCATAGGTCACAATCGCTATTCTACTGCCGGAGAAGACTCTATGAATGATTCCCAGCCCATTTTTGCAAAATATAGCTTAGGCGAAATAGCACTTGCCCATAATGGCAACCTGACAAATGCCAAAGAAGTTAGGAAATCTCTTATTCAAGAAGGTTCTATATTTCAAAGCCATCTGGATACAGAAAATCTCATTCATCTTATTGCCAAAAGTCATAAAAATCAACTTGTAGATAGAATTGTTGATGCACTTACACAAATAGAGGGGGCTTATGCTTTTGTATTTTTATCACGCACAAAAATGTTTGCTGTTCGCGATAAATATGGATTAAGACCTCTGAGTTTAGGAAAAATTACAAATCCTGATGGCACGGAAGGTTATATTGTAGCAAGCGAGAGTTGTGCGTTTGATTTGATTGGAGCTGAATATATTCGAGATATACAGCCCGGTGAAATGCTGATTTTTGAAGGCGCTTACTCTAAACATATTCCAACGCCAAAATCTATAAAAATTTTTCCTCACAATCCGTATCCTTGTATTTTTGAATATGTATATTTTGCACGTCCTGATAGCAAGGTTTTTGGAAAAAACGTTTATGAAATTCGCAAACAAATGGGAATCCAACTTGCCAAAGAATACAAAATTGATGCCGATATGGTTATTCCTGTCCCTGATAGCGGTGTGGCTGCTGCAATTGGATATTCCAGAGAAAGTGGCATACCCTTTGAATTAGGAATTATTCGCAATCACTATATTGGCAGGACTTTTATTGAACCTACTCAATCAGCCAGAGAACTCAAAGTAAGGCTAAAACTCAACCCCATTGCAGAACTCATCAAAGATAAAGAGATCATTATTATTGATGATTCAATTGTGCGTGGGACTACCAGTAAACAAATTATCAAAATCCTAAGACATGCCGGAGCTAAAAAAATTCATCTTTTTATTAGCTCTCCTCCAACAATTTCACCTTGTTTTTATGGTGTAGATACACCCAATAAATCTGAACTTATCTGCGCGAATCATACGCTTGAAGAAGTTAGGGATTTTATTGGGGCAGACTCTTTGGTATTTTTATCTCTTGAAGGGTTGCGAAAAAGCATTTCTTGTGATGATAGTGAAAATTTTTGTCAAGCCTGTTTTGATGGAAACTATATTGATGATTTTACAAAGGCAAATTTGTGAAAAAAATCCTCACTATTGGTCGGTATTTTAAATCAAAATTTGGTCAAAGAGTAAGAAAAATACCCATTTCTTTAGAGGGTTTTACTTGTCCAAATATTGATGGAAGTGTGGCAAAAGGAGGGTGTATTTATTGCAAAAATGAAAGCTTTTCTCCAAGTATTGCTAAAATCACTCCTTTAAACTCAACAGCCATTACAATGAATTTCAAAATGACTCAAAATCCACTTTTAGAGCAACAAATCAAGAGTCTCAAAGAACAATTCCAATGGCATTCCCAATTTCACAAAGATAAATTTGAGATTAGAAAATATATGGTCTATTTCCAATCTTACACCAATACTTATGCGCCCTTTGATACACTCAAGCGCCTTTATGAAGAAGCTATCATACTCCCTAATGTTGTAGGGATGAGTATTGGAACAAGGGTAGATTGTATAGAAGATAGAGTCCTTGATCTTTTAGAAAAATATGTTAAAGATGGCAAAGAAATATGGCTGGAATATGGCATCCAATCTGTTTATGACAAAACACTCAAAATAACCAACAGAGGACATCTTACAGAAGGCATGGAAGAACTTTTTGTCAAAACAAGACAAAGGGGGGTTAAACTTTGTGCTCATCTTATTTATGGTCTTCCTAATGAATCCCCTCAAATGATGATTCACTCACTTCAAACAATATTAAAATGGGGAATTGATGGACTTAAAATTCACCCCCTTTATGTCGTCGCAGATACACAATTAGCAAAAATATATCAAGCAGGAAATTATACCCCCATTGAGCTTGAGGAATATGCAGACTTAATTGTGGAATCCATGCAACTTATCCCCCCGGACGTAGTCGTCCAAAGAGTCAGTGCAGGAGCGCATGATGAAACATTATTAGCGCCCAAATGGTGTTTTGACAAAAATATTCAAATGAGGTATTTACGCGATAGACTCAGAGCTGTAGGTATTGAATACTAAATCAACAAAAGGAGAAATTATGTTTAGGAGACTACGACGATTACGATTAAAAGAAAACTTAAGGGAATTAGTAAAAGAAACAAGGTTGGATATAAGAGATTTTATTTATCCGCTTTTTGTAATACCGGGAAAAGGGATCAAAAATGAAATCCCCTCAATGCCCCAAGTCTATCAAATGAGTTGTGATTATATTTTACAAGAATGCCAAGAATTGCAAAAATTAGGCATTTATCATATCCTCTTATTTGGAATTCCTTCACACAAAGACTCTTGTGGGAGTGAGGCACTTAGCGATCAAGGTATTGTCGCTAAAACAATTCGAGCCATCAAAGCACAATACCCTAAAATTACCATCACTGCTGATTTATGTTTTTGTGAATACACAGACCATGGGCATTGTGGTATTGTTGATACTACACTCCAAACAGTTGATAATGATGCTACACTTGAAATTCTGGGGCAACAAGCCGTAGTTCTTTGCAATAGCGGAGCAGATATTATTGCTCCAAGCACGATGATGGATGGCATGGTGCTTACTATTAGAACTTATCTTGATAAAGCAGGGTTTAGCCATATTCCTATTATGAGTTATTCTACAAAATTTGCCAGCGCTTATTATGGTCCCTTTCGTGATGTCGCCCAATCAACCCCAAGTTTTGGCGATAGAAAAAGCTATCAAGAAGATCCTTGCAATCGCAGAGAGGCAATTTTAGAGAGTCTTAATGATGAGATTGAAGGGGCTGATATTTTGATGGTAAAACCCGCTTTGGCTTATTTAGATATTGTTAGAGACATTAGAGAAAGAACACTTTTGCCTTTAGCAATCTATAATGTTAGTGGAGAATATGCTTTATTAAAAGCTGCACAAAATGCTCATGTAATTGATTATGAAAAAGTAATGCTAGAAACAATGATTGGGTTTAAACGTGCCGGAGCAGATATTATTATCTCTTATCATGCTAAAGAAATTGCAAAATATTTATCCAAAAATTCCAAATCATAAATTAAATAAAAATATATAAGAAATCCCATAATAAAGATTATTAAATTGTCTTGTAATTGGGATATTTTTATACTTTAAAGAATTATACCTTCCTATAGAAAAAAAAGGTATCCCTGTGCCAATTTCTAAACGATGCTTGGAATCAATAGTCATATTTAAGCCCAAAATGCCCAATACTTGATTGGCAACAATATTTTCATCTTTTCTTTTATAATAATTATTAAAATAATCCACACCTCCAAAGAATCCAAAATCAAATCTGTCATCGCTATAGTAATTCAACAAATAATGCAGCCCTACTCGTGTCCCCACGCCCGAATATGAATCAAATCTATTAGATCTATTCAATAATTTAATATTTGCATAACCTAACCCGACAAATGCCCTCAAGCCATTTTTTTGATTAAAAAAATATTCAACTCCAAATTTACTGCCAATAAACCCCTCATACCCATAACGCCTCTCATCTTCAATCCCAACACCTTTTTTATAATACTTAGAATCATAAATGCTATCTGTTCCTCGGGTATCTACTCCTAAAAATAATTTCAAACTTTGCCCACCAAGCAAATTACCAAAACCAAAAACAACTATGATTAACAATTGCTTTAAAATTTTCATCATTATCCTTGAATCTTTCGACATTAAAATATTATAACAAAACCTCTTGATTAAGCAAAATTTTTTTCAAACTTATCAAAACACTATCGGCATAAAGTGCTATCACCAAAAATATTTTCAAATACATTTGATATAATTCAAATTAAAAATTTAGGAGTGTTTATGGGAAGAGCATTTGAATATCGTAGAGCTGCCAAAGAAAAACGATGGGACAAAATGAGTAAAGTTTTCCCCAAACTTGCCAAAACAATCACTGTGGCAGCCAAAGAAGGTGGTAGCGATCCTGAAATGAATGCCAAATTAAGAACTGCTATTGCTAATGCCAAAGCGCAAAATATGCCAAAAGATAATATTGAAGCTGCCATTAAACGCGCAAGCGGCAAAGATGGTGTTTTTACTGAAATCACTTATGAAGGCAAAGCTCCCTATGGAGTATTGATCATGATTGAATGCACAACAGATAACCCCACAAGAACAATTGCAAATATTAAAAGTTATTTTAATAAAATATCCGGGGCTTCTATTGTGCCTAATGGTTCATTGGAATTTATGTTTTCCAGAAAAAGTGTTTTTGAATTTTATAAACAAGATTTACATACAGCCCAAATAACACCGGAAGAATTAGAATTAACCCTGATTGATTATGGTCTTGAAGAGCTTGAAATAATACAAACACAAGAAAAAGAAATAGGCATTGCTTATGGTGATTATGTGAATTTTGGCAAGTTAAATGATGGTTTCGAATCTCTTCATATTCCTATCAAAAATGCCCTACTCAAACGCATACCCAATACTCCAATTATCCTCAATGACGAACAACTTAATGAAATCGAAAAACTACTGGATAAAATTGAAGATGACGATGATGTCCAGGCAGTTTATACCAATATCAACTAGATTATTCAATCAAAACACCCTCATCAGCTTGGAATGCAATTTGAAACACAAGACAACATAGAATATTGGAGAAATCAACTTAGATTTTATTTCAGTTATCAATCAATTTTAAGCACAGCTAAAAATGCTTCTTGGGGAAGCTCTACTTTTCCAATGGCTTTCATCCTTTTCTTGCCTTCTTTTTGTTTTTCTAAAAGTTTTCTTTTCCTTGTAATATCCCCTCCATAACACTTAGCCGTTACATTTTTTCCCATTGATTTTACAGTTTCGCGTGCAATTACTTTGTTCCCAACACTAGCTTGAATAGCTACTTCAAAAAGTTGTCTGGGAATGATTTCTTTCATAGATTCTACCAATGCCCTGCCCTTTTGGTATGATTTGTCTTTATCAACAATCACGCTCAGCGCATCTACAACCTCTCCGGCTACACGCACATCTAATTTGACAAGATTTCCTTCTTTATACCCAATAGGTTCATAATCAAAACTTGCATAGCCTTTTGTGCAAGATTTTAATTTATCATAAAAATCCATTACAATCTCATTACTAGGTAAGGCATAAACAAGCATTACTCTTGATTGGGTCAGATATTCCATTTTCTCTTGGACACCTCTTCGAGAACTCAAAAGCGTGATGATATTTCCTAAATATTCACTTGGTGTAATAATACAAGCCCTAACATAAGGTTCTTCAATGAAGGCAATTTTTTGTTCAGGAGGGAGTTGGCTGGGATTTTGGACAAGTATTTTTTCTCCATCTGTAAGGGTTACCTCATAAACTACCGTAGGGGCAGTGGCTATCAAATCCAATCCAAATTCTCTCTCCAATCTTTCCTTGACCACTTCCATATGCAACAAACCCAAAAATCCTACTCGAAAACCAAAACCTAAAGCAACACTTGTTTCGGGCTCAAAACTCAAAGCCGAATCATTCATTTTCAACTTATTGAGAGCATCTCTTAGTTCTTCAAATTTATCTGTATCAATTGGATAAATCCCTGCAAATACAAAAGGTTTTGCGGGTCTAAACCCCTCTATGGCATTTGCAATAGGATTTTTCGCATCTGTGATTGTGTCTCCTACTGCCATGTCCGTAACACTTTTAAGACCCAATGAAATAATCCCAATCTCACCACAACAAATTTTTTGAGTAGAGATTTTACGCACAGGATGAGGATAATATAAAGCCAAGACTTCATGCTTTTTTCCGGTGCTCATCACCAAAACTTCTTGTCCTATACAAATCTCTCCATCTTTTACCCGCACCAATGCTAATGCTCCTAAATAATTATCAAACCATGAATCATAAATTAATGCCTTCGTGGAAGCATTTTCATCGCCACTTGGAGGAGGAATTTGCTTAATAATCCTCTGTAATAATTTCCCAATCCCTACCCCACTTTTTGCACTGACTTCAAGGACATCTGTACAATCGATCCCAATCGTATCTTCAATGTCCCGGGCCACTGCAATCGGATTGGCTGCGGGTAAATCAATCTTGTTGATTACCGGAATAATTTCCAGATTATTCTCAAGGGCAATATAAACATTAGCAATTGTCTGCGCCTCAACTCCTTGTGAAGCATCAACTACAAGTAATGCTCCCTCACAAGAACTTAGAGAACGAGAAACTTCATAACTAAAATCCACATGACCGGGAGTATCAATCAAATTAAGCACATAAGTTATCCCGTCTAACACATATTGGAGACGAACAGATTGTGCTTTGATTGTAATCCCGCGTTCTTTTTCAATATCCATTGTATCCATAATTTGGCTAGTCATTTCTCGATCACTTACCCCCCCACATTCTTGAATAAGACGATCTGCCAGAGTGCTTTTACCATGATCAATATGAGCAATAATAGAAAAATTCCTTATATGTTGCATGATAGCCATGATTAAATACCTTATTTTTTAATATATTGTATCAAATTATTGATTCAAAACTAAAATCTATGTAATTTTAAAGGTTAAATTTGTATGATTACTCAAATTTTTTGGAGTCAAATGTGAAAATCTCAATTATGTGTGAATCAATGTTATTACAAGAAGCGCTCAATCATTATCTTTTAGATGATTTAAGTAGTTTTGAAGAATGTGAATTTGTCATCTCTGATACCCCTCTTCATGTTACCAAACCTGTGTGTCTCATCAATTCTTCTCCCCAATCAGATATCAAGAAACCCTTTAGTCAAAAAAGCTTATTAGAAGATTTGCAAGAGTTTTATCATTCTAAAGTCAAAGCAACAAAAATAACAGCCAATCTCCTACCTCATCATCTTTTGGATATTAAAAATCCGGAATTAAAAATGCAAATTGACTCTTTGTTGGAAGAGTTTTCAACCAAAATCTATCAAACTCTCAAAAAACATGAACAATAAATCCGGTATCAAAATCATTGCAGGCAAATTTAAAGGTATTCATTTACAAATGCCCCACTCATCAATCACACGATCAACTAAGGCAATTTTGAAAGAATCGCTTTTTAACACATTAGGGACAGATATTATGAAGAGTTGCTTTATTGAAGCCTTTGGAGGGAGTGGGTCTATTGGACTGGAAGCCCTCAGTAGAGGAGCAGATGAGACATGGTTTTTTGAACAGGACAAATCTTGTTTTGAAATTTTATGCAAAAATATCAAACTTCTGGAATCAAAAGATCCCTCATTGATAACTCAAAGTTTTTTAGGAGACACTTTTCTTCTTCTTCCTCAAAATATATCTAAGAACAAACAAAAAAAGATTCTCTATCTGGATCCACCCTTTCATATAAGAGAACATTACATAGATATTTATCAAAAATGTATCACTTTAGTAGAGCTTATTTGGGAATATAATTTATTTTTAATAATTTTTGAGCATTCAAGTGATTATAAATTACCTCAAAATATTGCACATTTTAGTATAATAAAGCAAAAAAAATTCGGCAAAAGTTCATTGACTTATTATGCCCCATCTCAAGAATATAAAGGAAAAAAATGACTGAAGAAGAAAAAAAAGAGACTAGTGAGACTCAAACTCCAAAAAAAAGTAAAGCCTTACTTTTTATCATTATTATTGTTGTTGTTTTTATACTGATTGTAGGGGGTGTGGTTACAGCATTTCTTCTAAGTGGAAATACTGAAGAATCTGTAGATCAAAATTCACCAAACAATCCGGCTTCTGCGCAAACCCAGAGAAAACCAACCGGTCCATCAGGGAACAGACAAGCTGATTATTTAAATATAGGACCGCTTTATCCGATTCCCCAACCATTTATTGTCAATCTTGTTACCCAAAGTGGGAGAAGATATCTAAAAACATCCATTACCTTAGAGTTAAGTAACCCAAAACTTCTTAATGAAATTAATGCCAAAATTACCATCATTCAAGATACGATTATTGAATTACTCTCATCAAAATCTATTGAAGAAATTGCCACCACCAAAGGAAAAGAACGACTAAAAGATGAAATTGTCAATAAAATTAATGATTTTTTAATTGATGGGTATGTTAAAAATATTTTCTTCACTGATTTTGTAATCCAATGATTGGTATTGATATTGTTGCTATTGGACGAATTGAAAAAAATATTCAAACACATGGCAAGGATTTTCTTAAAAAATTTCTTTCAGAAGATGAAATCAGACTTGTCCAAACTCCATATGGCTACAAAGCCTCTGGTGTTGCCGGGTTTTGGGCAGCCAAAGAAGCTTGTTCAAAGGCTTTGGGAGTGGGGATTAGTGATAAACTTCGATTCTTTGATATGTGTTTGTCAAAATCTTTGCAAAATGCCCCGCTTATTAAACTCCAAGAAGACAAAATGAGCTTTTTCAATATTGATTCCATTAGTCTAAGTATCAGTCATGATGGTGGATTTGCCATTGCTGTGGTGATAATAAAAATTAGAGAAAATTAATGTCTTAATTTCTTAATTATTGATAAGAATTTATTTTAGAATAAAAATACAGAACAAACTTTTCAACTAATTAAAGATAATAATATTCAATTCATCTTATTGTAAAAAATTCTACTGATTATTTTGTTTTTCTTGGAATTTCAAACAACTAAAATTTCAAAATAATATTTTGTCTAATATATGGCTTTGGACAAGATACATATATAAGATTGTCCCACTTAATATGCTTAAAATAGATATTTTCAACAAGGATTGCAAAACCACTACGCATAAAAAAGCTACTACCTCATTTAATCCATAAGGGATTTGACTTATATCTGTTTGTTTAAAACAATACACAACCAACATTCCTATAATCGCCGGAGGAAGCACTTTTCCAAGATAGAGTAAAAAATGAGGTACACAACGTTTAGAATTAAAAATCATAAAAGGCAACGCACGCATTAAAAATGTAACCACAATAATCACCAAAATAATCTCTATTGAACCGGCCATCATTATTCCAATTTGCTCCGGAGTTTCCCCAAAACTAAAGTCATCAAGACAAGTGAGGGCAATAAAAAATTCTGCGCTCCAAACAAAAATAAACAAATCAAACTCACTATTACTCCAATCACAGCAGGAGTATGGGGGGATGCGCTCTTCCATTGATCCATAAAAATCACTATATAAATAGCTGTCATAATAAAATCAATCCCTTGAGTATCAAATGAAATTTCAGATCCAATCATAGCCCCCATTACACATCCGATAATCCAATAAAGATGATTAAAAAATGCAATAAAAAACATAAAATACGATTCATCTATGTCTTTTGAAGGTTTTTTGAGATTAAATAAAGCAAAAGTTTCATCAGTGAGAGAATGGATCATGTAGGGAAGCTTTTTTTTCATTTTTGAAAAAGATCCAAGCATGCTGATACTATAAAATATCTGCCTTGCATTTACCATCAAAGCAATAAGAAACACGCTCCAGATTCCTGCATTACTTGCTAATAAACCCACAGCAATAAATTGCATTGTCCCTGCATAAATAAACACAGCCATAAAAAATGCCCATAAAAAGTTATAACCACTTTTTTGCAACAAAATTCCAAAGGCTATCCCCATTAAAATATAACCTAACATAATAGGTATTGTATGGGGAAAGGCATCTTTTAGGGCGAGTAAAATTTTTCTTTTTTTATCCATGTTTTTCTCTTCAAAGAAATTACAAAAACGCTTATAACCAGACTTGAAATAAAAAGTCCCAACAGCCAATAAAAATATTCCATTACCAAAACAAGATCTGCCCCCATTTGATTGATTCTCACAAGCCCATTAATGCCACTAAATGCAGGAATAAACCGCACAAACCACACTACCCAATCAGGCAACAATTCCACAGGCCAAATAAATCCCATCATAAAAACCAAAGGCAATGAAGAAATTAAGACAATTTGTGTAGGCAATACAGGATTTTTAACCAATAATCCAAACAAAACTCCAAAACTTGCGCAACACAAAATAAACATAATTCCAAAACACCAAAATGAAATTGCATTAGCTTGAATATGGATACCATATAGTTGAAATAAAACACCAAAGTATAACAAAAACAATAAAATATAAATCATAAAAAAAGCACTTATTCTAGCTAAAACTAACTTTAATGCCCCTGCTTCATTCCAATACCCATAAATACCTTGAGAATTTTTTTCGTTTTGGGAAGCACCCAATATACCCGCTCCGGCAATGAGGGTTTGGTGGAGAATAAAAATCAAAATTGCAGCTAAGGCATAATTAATATACCCCACACTAGGGTTAAATAAGGGTATGGAATGATGCATTATCAAATCTGTACTCTCATTTTTTACGCCTCCTTGAAGAAAAACTCTTTTAAGCTTAATCCGGCTACTTATCTCCTCAATAGCACGATAAATCCCATCAACTATTGCTCCATAAATCAAAAAATAAGAAGCATTAGCAGAATAAACAAGTTTTGTAGGGATTTTTTTATGGATATTGGCTTGGAAATTTTGAGGAATTTCAAGAATCCCATACACAATCCCATGCTCTAAGAGTTCTTTGGCTTGTTTCACAGAAAAAGTTACTTCTTCTACATCAACTTGAGGAGTTGCTTGAATTAAAAAAATAAGTTCCTTGGACAACGAAGTATTATCCATATCTACAACTGCAATTTTTTGAGAGACAACAACATCATTTTTATAAGCAGAAGGATATAAAAACCCATACAAAATAGATCCAACAATGACTACAAAAATCACAGCAATATTGCTAAAAATCGCTCGAAACTCTTGATAAAGTATTTTCAAAAAACTCATTGTTTGCCTCGAAAATATTCAATCAAAAAGCCCAAAGGCAAGAATAACAAAAATGGCAACATCTGTGCTATTATTTTTAGAGCATCTGCGATTTCAAGACTATAATTAGCCTGTTGCAAATAAAGCTGTATAAAATAAGAAACAGGCAAAATATGACTCCAAAACAAAGCAAATCCATCCATATTATTTTGAGGGTAAGTAATCCCAACAAAAGCAAGACTTGGAGCAGTATACACAGCAATAACACTAACTGTTTTTGTCAAATCACGCAAAATTGATTGGAAGCAAATCACCATTCCGCTGATACCGGCAACCATCACCAAAACGCCCAAAAACAAAATATAATAACTCCCGGTCATGGGGTATCCTAATGCTTGAAATAATTGCAACATAGCCATGCCCCAGCTTACAAAAATAACTATATTTATTCCAAATCCTATCAACAATTCTCTGATAGTGCGAGTTTTGCTGAGTATATTAAGCATTCCTAATGCCATGAGAATCTGCCAAATACAAGGCAAAATCAAAGTCAACAAAAATTGCTTATAGTTATTGTTGCTATTATAGAGGGCATAAATCTTAGAAACAATAGGCATTGCTTGAGATATAGCTTCATTTATGTTGGAATTCTTAGACATTTCTCTTGTGGCATCACTTTTAGCATTCATTGTAGCTATCACTCCTAAAAAAGCGCTATCAATAGCCTTGCCAATCAAAACAAATTGCGCATTATAATAAAGTATTATTTTTGTTTGGATACCCATTTTGGTATTGCGCTCTAAGGCATGAGGGATCACTACAAGCCCATAAATTTTACCATCACTTAAATCATCTTTAGCAGCATGTATGGAGCTATACTTTTGTTCAACTTTCAAAATAGAGGTTGCATTCAAATTAAATATAATTTCTTTGCTTATTGTGGTGTTATCTTCATCTAATATACCAATGGGAAGCTCTCTAGGGAGTTCTTTATAAAAAATATTTGTCATAACAAAACTTAATATTAAAGGCAAAATGAAACAAACTAGTGTTAAAAACTTATTCTGCCATAAATATAAAAAAATTTTTTGATATTTATGCATATCTAATGTAACCTGACAAGAACACTCATTCCAACACGCAATCCTTTAATTTCTTGCACGGGTTTTGCCTCAATTTCAAAACTCCTCATATCATAACCTTTCGTGCTTGAAGTTGCTTTCCAAGTAGCAAAATCTCCCATAACTGAAACATAATTGACTTTAAAATCAATATCTTTTTTTAAGGCCGGGATATAAGCTTGAAATATTTTTCCTTCTTCAAAATCCTCAAGATAAGACTCCGGGATACTCAATTTTAAATAAGCCTCCTTCATATCTATCACTAATACAACAGGAAAACCACTAGGACTTAATTCGCCTTTATATAACAACACATTGCTTACTTCGCCATCTATGGGAGAATAAGCTTGGATATCTTGGGCATATGCTTTGACCTCGCTTACTTGCCCTGCTGCAGCTTTTTGTTTTTCTGTTAGGGCTTTTTTTGTTTCTGCTCTTGCTCCATCCATGGCAATTTTATATTGTTGGTATGCAGTATTTTCATTATATTTTGCACTTTTATAAGCAGCAAAAGCTTCATCCCTTTTTTGCAAGCTTGCTACCCCTCCATCATAAAGCTCTTGAATTCTTTGATAGGTCTTTTCTGCTAAATCCGCCATTGCTTTGGCGCTTCTGTATAAGTCTCTAGCTGAAATAATAGTTTCTTCTCTTGCGCCCTTATGGGTTTCATCACTAATAGCTTTGGCTGCTTCATAACCTGCTTGTGCTTGAGCAAGTTTGGCTTCTATCTCAGGACTTTTGATAGTATAAATCAATTCTCCTTTTTTAACTTTGTCTCCTTTTTTGACAAATACCTCATCAATTCTACCGGCAAGTTTGGAACTCACGCTATATTCTCTTGCCCCAATTTGTCCTTGCAAAATCTGGGGTTTTGGTTTATAAGCATAATAAAATGTACTTCCTAACCAAATCAAAATAGCCAATCCAATGACACCTATGAGTAAAATTCCTGTATTTTTTTTCATTATATTTTCCTAATTTTGATACTCATAAAACATATCTACATGATTACTTAATGCCATGAGATTTGCCAAAAAAACAATATATTTATAAATAACGCTTTTTTGCTCTATCAAAACACTTGCAAGTCCGTTTCTGGCATCAATGACTTGAGTGCTTGTCCCTACGCCTTGGGCAAAAGCCTGCTCTTGGAGTTTTAAATTTTCTCCGGCAAGCTCAATGCTTGAATCCAGACTTTGATATTCTCTGATAGCAGAAACTACTTGTTTATAAGTTTTTTCTGTCAAAAGTTTCATGTCTTTAATTGCTTGAGTGTTCAAAGCATTTAAACGAAACTCTGTAAGCCTTGCAGCTTGATACTTTTGAATCCTGCCCTCCGGCGTTATCAAAGGAAGCCTTGCTCCAACACCAACATACCAAGTAGGGATCATTTTATTGATGATAGAATTTTGATCTTTGAATATATAAGATCCAAAAAGTCCTACTTGAGGTAAAAATTTACTTATTTGAAGCTTCTTGGCTTCCTTGGCACTCAATGATTGATAATGCAAGGTTTTTAAAACCGGATAAGAAGCTAATGTTTCATCAACAAAAAACTGCATTGATGGCAGAGACTTAGAAGTGTCGATAAATAGCCCGGAAATGGGGATCATGTCTTTTTGAGAAGAAAGAATTGTATTGAAGGCAAGCTTGGAAATTTCTAGGGTATCTTTTGCCTTTTTGGTTTTATTTTTTGCTCTATCATAAGCAACCTGGGCATTCAAAACCTCAATTCTTGCAACTTGTCCCGCTTTTTGCATTTTAATAGCATTTTGATAATGGGCATAATGCCCTTTTTCAATCCCTTCTAAAACTTTCAAAACCTCTTGATTGAGAACCACGCCGTAATAAATTCTTACCAATTCCTCAAAAGTTGCTAATTTTTTAAGCTTGAATGCCTCTGCGGCATCTTTTGCTTGCAGAGAGGCTATTTTGCTTGCATAAATTCTTGCTCCACCTACATATAAAGGATAAATAATATTGAATGCCCCCATGATAAC
The DNA here is from genome assembly GCF_002272835.1 of Helicobacter sp. 11S03491-1. Classification (NCBI taxonomy): domain Bacteria; kingdom Pseudomonadati; phylum Campylobacterota; class Epsilonproteobacteria; order Campylobacterales; family Helicobacteraceae; genus Helicobacter; species Helicobacter sp. 11S03491-1. The sequence goes on along the minus strand of NZ_MLAO01000012.1, from coordinate 19,465 downwards.
ATCTTGCTTAGATAAGGCAATTGGAGAACCCAAAGTCTGCAAGAATCCACCCATTTGAGGAGGCAATAATCCCAAGGGTATTGAATTGGACATATTTTTATCTTGCATCAGGTTGATTTGAATTGGGCTATCTAAATGCACATAAAAAGCACTTACATCAATATTGGGCAAAAAAGAAAGTTTGCTTGCCAAAGCCAGCTTGGCTGCGCTTTGTGCTCCAAATTCTTCTGATTTAATCCCCTCATGATTGCTCAAAACTCTTTTCCAAGCCTGCGCGATACTAATATCTTCTTGATTGGGAACAACTAAATGTGTGCTTATATTTTGAGCAAATACATCTATCATGCAAGAAACAACAATTACAAAGATTTTTTTCATCAATAACCCGGTTAGTAAGATTGTGTCTGTGATTGTAAAATTTCGCAACTATAGCATATTTTTGATAATACCCTGCAACACAAATATACATTGTATTTCTTATACCTTAGATTTATCAAAAATGAAATTATTTTTCTGCTATAATCAAATCCGAAAATAAAATCTCAAAAGATTAACAAGGGTTTAAAAATTAATGAAAGTTGTTATTTTAGCAGGGGGACTGGGAACAAGGTTATCCGAAGAAACATATCTAAAACCAAAGCCAATGGTAGAAATAGGCGAACACCCTATTTTATGGCATATTATGAAAATTTATAGCTACTATGGGTATAATGATTTTTTGATACTGACAGGTTACAAATCACAAATCATCAAAGAATATTTTATCAACTACTATACACGATACAATGATATCACAGTAGATATGCGCAACAATTCTGTTGAAATACACACCAAACGCAATGAACCTTGGAGAGTTACCCTGCTTTATACAGGAGAAGACACCATGACCGGAGGGAGAATTCTTAGAGCAAAGCCACATATTGATAACCAAACATTTATGCTTACTTATGGCGATGGAGTCGCGGATATTAACTTAAAGGCTTTATTAAAATTTCATCAATCCCACAAAAAGACCATTACACTAACTTCTGTACAACCTGAAGGTCGATTTGGAGCATTGCAAATTAACCCCAACACACAACAAGTTATTAATTTTACTGAAAAACCAAAAGGCGAAAAAACTGAGGGGGGGGGGGCTGGATAAACGGCGGATTTTTTGTTTGCCAACCGGCTATATTTGATTATATACAAGGAGACAAGACTACTTTTGAAGAAGAACCTTTAAAAAATCTATCCAAAAATGGGGAGCTTTTCACCTATCAACATAGTGGTTTTTGGAAATGTATGGATACCCTAAAAGACAAAACCCAACTATCACAAATGTGGCTAAACAATCAATCACCTTGGGCTATGTGGAGAAAATAGCATGGAATTTTTAAAACTAAAAATCAGCCCAAAAATCAAAAATAACACTCTTGAATATAAAAGCATCTTTGAAAATAATAAACTTAGCTCAATCCCCAATGTGGCTAAAAATTCTCTCCGAACCCTCAAAGCACAAAAAAATCTTCCCTCAAATTCTCTAGATTATATTGATTATAATATCCCCATTGATCCTGTTGAGATCATGCACTTTCCTCAGGCTATGATAGGGGATTGTGGAGGGATTTTTGTCGATGATAAAATCATCTATGAAAGTCTGGATGGCTACAACAACCAAAGTGTATATGCAAAAAATAAATATGCTTATCTTAAAGATTTATCCCTCCTGAATCTTCATTCCAAACAAGATATTAAAAATTATCTCAAACTTCAATACTTCAAAATAAAACGCTTTATCATCAGAGATAAACGTCTCCAAAGTCAAAAACCAAAAATATTATTTTTTGAACCTTGGTTTGGCAATATGTATCATTTTATTTTTGAATCTTATCCCAGATTAATAATCGCATTAGATTATTTCAAAGAACAAAATATTAAAGATTTTTACATTATATGCCCACCTATTTATAGCCGTTACGAAACTTATTACAAAGCTTATATTCAAGATATTCTTGATTTGGAGAAAATTCATAAAAATCAAATCATTTATTTAGAATATCAAAATGCAAAAACTTGCAATCTTTATATGCCCACCTGCCCCAGACTCAATGCCAAATATGTCTTGCCGGCTCTTGATAAACTCAAAGATCATTTCTATGATCCTACCTTTATTGCCCCATCAAGTCGGATTTATATTAGTAGGCAAAAATCCAATTATAGATTTCTAAGCAATGAAGAAGAAATTTATCAGATTTTACATGATGATTATGGATTTTTAAGAGTTTATATGGAAGATTTGAGTCTCAAAGAAAAAATCAATCTTATGCTTCAAGCTGAAATAGTTATGAGTGTTGATGGAACAAGTCTCATTAATGGTTGTTTTATGACAAAACCTAATTCTAAACTCATTGCCTTGCGTCTTTATGAAATGTCAGAATTACAACTTTTTGTTCCAAGTCTATTCCAACATATAGAATATCTACCTATTGTGTGTGAAATTGCAGAAAAAATAGGAGAAAATATTTGGACACAAAGTAACTTATATCTCCATAAAAATACTCTGATTGCAAAACTTAATGATTATGATGTCAAACCCATAAAATAAAATTATGAAAACACCTCTGGAATTCTATAAAAACAAAAGAGTATTTATTACAGGACACACAGGATTCAAAGGATCATGGCTGTGTGCATGGTTGCAAGAATTGGGCGCTGAAGTCATGGGATATGCCCTCTTGCCCCATACAACGCCCAATCATTTTGATTTATTGGATTTACAAACACATTCTATTTTTGGCAATATCAAAAATTTTTCAAAACTTCAAAAATCCCTTAAAGATTTTCAACCTGAAATTATCTTTCACCTTGCTGCCCAACCTCTGGTAAGGAAAAGCTATACAGACCCTATTGATACTTACAAGACAAATGTATTGGGCACACTCAACTTACTTCAAGCTTCAAGAAAAATCTCATCTATAAGATCCATCATCAATATTACTACGGATAAAGTCTATGAAAACAAAGAATGGGTTTGGGGCTATAGAGAAAATGATCCTTTAGGAGGCTATGATCCCTATAGTTCTTCTAAAGCCTGTAGCGAAATACTAAGTGCCTCCTTTCGATCGAGTTTTTTTAATATCAATGATTTTAACAAAACTCATCAAACCCTCATTGCAACTGCAAGAGCAGGAAATGTTATTGGTGGTGGTGATTGGAGTGCGGATAGATTGATCCCGGATATTATAAGGGGTATGCAAAAAAAATCCAAAATCATTATCAGAAATCCTCAAGCAACTCGCCCTTGGCAACATGTCTTAGAGCCATTATACGGATATTTATTGCTAGGGATCAAACTATATGAAGGAAAAACACAATTCGCTCAAAGTTTTAATTTTGGACCTAATGCTAAAAATAACCTGAGTGTAGCTGCCATGCTTGAGATTATCAAAAAAAATTGGAATATTTCTTATCAAATTACTCCCAACCCCCATTTTTCTCATGAAGCAAATTTATTGATGCTAGATAGCTCTAAAGCCCATTCTTTTTTGCATTGGCAAGGAATTTTAGATGCTCAAAAAAGCATTCAAATGACACTTCAATGGTATGAAAAAAATTTATCGCACTCTTATTTGATGACTTGGGAACAAATCAAATCTTATAGCGATATCTTAAAAACAACAAAAGGAAAAATATGAATCGTTTTGAATTTTCCCCTACATCCTTTAATAATCTATACGTTATTAGCCCCCAAAAAATTCAAGATCACAGAGGTTATTTTGAGCGTTATTTTTGCTCACAAGATTTTCAAGCCATAGGACTTGATAAACCAATTGTTCAAATCAACCATTCCCTCACACAACAAAAAGGTTCTATTAGGGGGCTACATTATCAAAAAAAACCTTTTTGTGAAACAAAAATCATCCGATGTCTCAGGGGCAAAATTCTTGATGTTGCTCTAGACATAAGAAAAAACTCTCCAACATTTCTGCAATATTTCGCTATTGAATTAACTCAAGAAAATTCCCTCTATTTGTATATCCCTGAAGGCTTTGCGCATGGATTTCAAAGCCTTAGTGATGAGGCAGAAATTTTATATCTTCTCACAGCGCCGTTTTCTCCCCAAAACGATCAAACTCTAAATCCTCTTGATCCTATAATCAATATTCAATGGCAACTCAAACTTACAGATATTTCGCATAAAGATAAAAATGCCAATTTTATTGATTGTAATTTTAAAGGGATCGAAGTATGAAGCGTCTTTTACTCACAGGTGCAACCGGTTTTGTAGGCAGGAATTTCATTGATTTATTACATAAAAAATATTCTATTACAGCCATTGTTAGACAAAATAGTCATGTAGAATCTATAGAGTCTCAGTGCGAAATTTTTGTCTATGATAATGATATTTCCAGATTAAGCAGTTTTTTAAGAAATAAAAAATTTGATGGAATTATTCATTTGGCAACCTTTTACAAACCCTCTCATACGCCTAATGATATTTTAAATTTTATTGACTCTAACATTACCTTTGGAGCAAGCATTCTAGAAGCAATGAGCGCTTCCGGTGTGGATTTTTTTATCAACACAACTACTTTTTCCCAATATACCCACCCCACATCAGATATATTTTATCCTGCAGGCTTTTATGATAGCACCAAAGAAGCTTTTGTAGATATAATGCAATATTATTCTATTCATTTGCCTACAAAATTCGCTAATCTCATGCTATACAATACTTATGGCAAAAACGATACGCGTCCAAAAATATTTAATCTATGGAAGCAAAATATTCAAAATAAACAAACACTCCAAATGAGCAAAGGCGAACAACTCATTGATATCACTCACATACAAGATGTCATCGCAGGATTTGATAATTTGATAGATTTTTTATCAAAAATGACTAAAAAGTCATCTCTTATTCCAAATTTTACTCTTGAAAACAATCGCTTATCTTTGAAAAATTTGGCTAAAATCTATGAAGACACTCTTGGAGTCAAATTGAATATCTCATGGGGAGCAAAGCCTTATCGCAAGGGAGAAATTATGAACCCTATTTCTACCCAAATATCTCAAAATTTCACAAAAGTCCCCAATTGGAAGCCAACAATTGACATCACAGATGGGATAAAAAAACTTTATGAAAAATAAAATTGCCGTCTTAGGAGCAGGAATAGCAGGGATTAGTGCTGCTTATCATTTAAAACAAAAACTCAATGACGACGAAATTATTATTTTTGAAAAAGAATCTTCTTGGGGCGGGTTGTGCGGAGGATTTTATTTGGATTCCCCAAAAGGTAAATTTTGGTTTGATAATTGTGTGCATTTATCATTTTCTGATGATGATTATGTCAATCAAATATTTTTAAAATCAACTCCTCCTATTATCCATATTCCGGATATGAATAACTATTATCAAGGTCTTTGGATCAAACATCCCGCACAAAATAACCTCTACCCCCTACCTATTGAAGAAAAAATAAACATCATAAAAGATATGGTTCAAAATAATAATAAAAAACAAAATTTAAAAAACTTTGAAGAATGGCTAAAAGCCCAATATGGAAACTACTTTACAGAAAAATTTTCTTCACAATACACGCAAAAATATTGGACTACGCACCCAAAAAACTTAACAACTCATTGGATAAGCAACAGACTCTATACTCCCGGTATTGAAGAAATTCTTTATGGATCAATGTGTGAAGACACTCCTAATACTTACTATATCAAAGAACAAAAATATCCAAAATGTGGTCAATACCGATCTTTTTTAAAAAATTTAGTAAAAAAATGTTCTATAAAATACCACCATCAAGTTACAAAAATTGACACCAAAAATAAAATATTGTATTTCAAACAAAAAGATCCATATCAATACAATACTCTTATTTCTTCTTTACCTTTACCTAAAATTATTAAATTATTTGACCCCCCCCCCCCAAGTTCTATTCAAAAATCAGGATCAAAATTGTGCGCAACATCTGTAGCAATCATATCGCTTGGTTTTAATAAACCTGACATTGCCAAGCGCCTTTGGTTTTATGTTTATGACTCTGATATCCCTTTTGCAAGAGTTCATAGCCCATCTAAAAAATCTCCCGCAAACGCGCCAAAAAACTGCTCAAGCCTTCAAGTAGAAATTTATTTCTCAAAATATCGCTCCCTAGAAGAAATCACTCAAAAACAAACTCAAGAAATTCCAAATTTCCTTGTTCGTGATACGATCAAAAACTTCATAAAAATGGGAATATGCAAGCAAGAAGACATTATCGCAAAAGATTTTAGAATTTTGCCTTATGCAAATGTTATTTTTGACAAATCCCTACAACTTCATAGAAAAAAAGTTCTGCAATATTTAAAAAATTCAGAAATACATTCCATTGGCAGATTTGGAAAATGGGACTATCTATGGAGTGATCAAAGTTTTTTAAGCGGGAAAAACTTGATAATCTAATGCAAAATATCATTTTGCAAACAAAATTACCCTCTCCTCTAATATTCTCAGGCCATCATTCTTATCCCGTGATCTTCAAAATCTGCAATATTTTCATCCAAATAATAAATATTCTCTAATCCTGCAAGAACCAACTCACTCCCATAAACAGATGCTGTATGCCCACTATAACAATGGAGGAGAATTTTTTTGTCTGCATTATTTTTTGCGATTGTAGCAATGGATCTCAAATCTGTAAGATTTAAAGCGCCCACTATGTGAGCTTCTGCAAAATCATAAGGATGACGAATATCAATAATGAGATAATCTTGGGGTTGAAATTCATCTAAATACACCGGATTTGCATAACTTTTATGATGTTTGCCTAACAATTTTTTATTTCTTAGAGTTTTTTCACTCATGAATTTTTCCTTTAGCTAATAATTTTTATGGCATTCTAATAATATTTTGATAATGAAGTTCCAAATAGATAGGTTAAAATTATAAAATTTTTTCAAGTAAGGGATAATAAATGCAAGACTATCAACTCTTCAAACAAAAAGCGCAAGAATTTTTGGGCGATAGAATTTATGATGATTATTTAAGAAGATTTGCATATGGCACTGATGCCTCATGTTATCGTTATATCCCAAAGTTAGTCATTAAAGCCCACAATGAAGAAGAAATTATAAAAATCTATTCTCTTTCACGCACCTACAATATTCCTATCACCTTTAGAGCTGCCGGAAGTTCTCTCTCAGGACAGGCTTGCACACAAAACGTGCTTGTGATTGCTTCTGCCCAATGGCAAGATATAAATATCTCTGAAGATAAACAATCCATTCGCTTATCTTGTGGAGTTATTGGATCTAGCGCCAATGATGCCCTCAAACCCTACAACAAAAAAATAGGTCCTGATCCTGCCACTATTTCTACAGCCATGATTGGGGGGATTGTTGCAAATAACTCCAGCGGTATGTGTTGTGGGGTCAAACAAAATAGTTATAATACCATACGATCTATACGTGTTATCCTTGGTGATGGAACATTATTAGACACTTCAGATAAAACAAACATACAAAGTTTCTTGCATACTCACTCCCATCTTATTAATGCTCTCTTAGAACTTCGATCCCATATTTTGCAAGATGATGAACTCAAATCCCTCATTACCAAAAAATATAGAATCAAAAATACAACAGGTTATAGTATCAACGCTTTGATCGATTTTTGCGATCCTATTGATATTATCAATCATATTTTTATCGGAAGTGAAGGGACATTGGGGTTTATATCTGCTTGCGAATATGAATGCATAGAAGATTTTTCACACAAAGCTTGCGCTCTTTTATTTTATAAAAATATCGCAGATGCCACCAGAGTTGTCAAAATACTTGCAAATATGGAGTCTATTATCGCTGCTGCAGAAATCATGGATTATGCCTCATTAAAAAGTGTGCAAAAATCCAAAGATGTCCCGGAAATTATCCGTCAAATCAAACCGGGCAATGCTTGTATCTTGCTCCAAACACAAAGCAATGACAAAAAAATCCTTCAAGACAATCTGGAGATTATTTCTCAAAATATTCAAGATATTCCCACTGTTCTTCCTCCTCAAATCAGCGCACAAGAAGATATTTATAATCATTGGTGGAAGATTCGCAAAGGTCTCCTCCCCATAGCTGCAAGCTCCAGAAGAAAAGGGAGTTGCGTCATTACAGAAGATATTTGCTTTAGGATTGAGGATTTACAAAAAGGCGTAAGCATGATTGGGGATCTCTTTGAGAAATATGGATTTAGTGAAAATGGTATTATTTTTGGACATGCCCTCAGTGGCAACATACATTTCATCATCACACCTATCTTAAGCGATAAAAAAGAATGTGAAAACTTTGAAAAACTCATAGAGGAGATGGCACAAAATGTAGCAGCTTTTGGCGGCAGTATCAAAGCTGAACATGGCACAGGAAGAATGGTCGCTCCTTTTGTAGAGCTTGAATGGGGCAAAAAAGCCTATGAAATCAACCAAAAAATCAAACAAATTTTTGATCCCTATAATCTCATCAACCCTGATGTAATCATATCAAATGATCCAAGCATACATACCAAAAATCTAAAATCAACCACGCAAATACAAGACTATCTTGATGCGTGCATGGAATGTGGATTTTGTGAAAAAATTTGTCCCAGCAAGAATCTCACTCTCACCCCAAGACAACGTATCACGATTCACAGAGAAATCCAACGTCTCCAAGAAAACCTTCATTCAAACAGCCAACAAGATTCATTGCTTTTAGAAGAACTCAAAAAAGGATATCCTTATTTAAGCGATGAAACATGTGCAGTTTGTGGAATGTGTGCCACACTTTGCCCTCTTGAGATCCCCGCAGGAAAAATTGCACTCACAACCCGTGCCCAAAACGCACAAGGCATACAAGAAAAGTTTGCCCGTAAAATTTTAAATCACATGAATACAACAACCTCTTTAATGCGTTTTGGACTAAAAATAGCCGATTTAGGATCAAATTTATTGGGTCAAGATACATTCCTTGCTTGCAATAATTCCTTAAGAAAAATCTCCCACATAATCCCCAAACTGAGCAAAAACTTACCCCGCAAAAATATTTATAAACTCCAAAATAAACCACTTAGTAATCATCATTCTGAAGTGATTTATTTCACAACTTGCATCAATCGCTCTTTTAGCCCTGCTAAAAATATGCCTGATTCCAGAAGTATTCAAGAAGTTTTTGAATCGCTATGTCAAAAAACAAATACCCAACTCATCTATCCTGACAAAATCCATTCAATGTGTTGTGGTAAGGCATTCATAAACTATGAAAAGCTTTTAAAAGAAAATACTCATAAAAATTATCTTTTACTTAAGACTCTCAGCAAAAATGGCAGGATTCCCATTGTGCTTGATCATACAGCTTGCAGTACTCATTTTATACAAATGCTTGAAAAAACAGAACTTCAAATTTATGACTTAAATCTTTATATTCAAAAATATTTGATCCCTCATCTTAAGATACAACCGATTTCAGAAAATATAGGGCTCTATACAATGTGCGCAGGGAAAAAAGCAGGACAAGAAAAAATTATGTTGTCTTTAGCAAAAGCTTGCACAAAAGGAGGAATTTTTATTCATAAAGATACAGGTTGTTGCGGGTTTGCAGGTAATAAAGGATTTTTCACCCCTGAACTCAATAGAAGCGCATTGGAAGATTTTGGTAAATTTTATCAAAATAAGAATATTCAAAAAGGCTTTGGAAGTTCCGGCACTTGTGAAATAGGACTTAGTGATATAACCGGATTTGGTTGGCAACATATTGCCTATCTGGTGGATTCTTGCACTTCAAGGAGTAAAAATTGAATACATTAAATCACCTGGCCATTATTATGGATGGGAATGGCAGATGGGCAAAACAAAAAGGAAAAATGCGCACACAAGGACACAGACAAGGTATTCACACAGTAAGAGAAATTACAAAATGGTGCGCAAAAAATAATCTTTCTCATCTCACTCTATATGCTTTTTCCACAGAAAACTGGAATCGCCCCAAAGCTGAAGTCGATTTTCTAATGAAACTTTTAGAAAAATATTTACTTCAAGAAAAAAAAACTTACCAAGAAAATAATATCCAATTTCGTGCAATTGGAAATATAGAAGCATTCAACAGCCCTCTTAAAAATCTTATTCAAAATCTTCAAGAAGATACACAACACAACAATGCTCTCACACAAATTCTAGCGCTTAATTATGGTTCAAGAGATGAGATTAAACGTGCTTTTGAAAAAATTATTCAAACCAACACCTATCAAACAAATACTAATCTATCACAACTCATTGAAGACAATCTGGATACAAAAGGAATTCCTGATGTTGATCTTTTGATTCGAACAGGAGGGGAAATGCGATTATCAAACTTTTTGCTTTGGCAAGCAAGCTACGCAGAGCTATTTTTTACTCCAACCTTATGGCCTGATTTTACCCCTGAAGAACTTCAAAAGATTATCCATGATTTCAAATCCAGAACAAGGAGATTTGGATCTCTTTAGCATTTACTTGCTTTGATAATAAAATTATTGACAATTATAACATTCTACTGATCGATCCATTACGTTTTCATCAACACTGGGACTTTCGCTGCGTAAATAATAGGTCGATTTAAGCCCTAATTTCCAAGCAAGCATATAAATTTCATTCAAAAGTTTCCCACTTACCTTTTCAAGTCTCATAAAAATATTAGTACTTTGACCTTGATCGATCCATTTTTGTCGCACTGCTGCTGCTTTTATCAAATCAGACTGATCAATATCATAAGCAGAGGTATAATAATTCCATGTATCTAAATTCAAATTAGGCACTACCACAGGGATCAGCCCGCTAAGATTTTCTTCATACCATTTTTTCTTATAAACAGGCTCAATAGTCTGGGTTGTCCCTACAAGAATAGAAATCGAACTTGTAGGGGCAATAGCCATCAAATAACCATTACGCATACCCTGTGTTTGAACAATTTTTCTCAAAGACTCCCAATCACAACTGCTACCAAAAAGCCCCCCTCTATCGACTAATTTCAAGGCTTCTTTATTGGCACAATCAATAGGAAAAATACCCCTACTCCAATGAGATCCTTCATATTGAGGATATTTACCTTTTTCTTTGGCTAGATTTGAGCTTGACAAAATTGCGTGATAACTAACAAGCTCCATCACTTCATCAATTTTTTCAAAATGCTCTTTCGATCCCCAATGGATTTTTGAACTCGCAAGCATTTGGGCTTCTCCCATTATCCCAAGTCCAATAGCACGATTGAGAAAATTAGTTACTTTTACTTTTCTATTGGGATAAAAATTCAAATCAATCACATTATCAAGCATACGTATTGCAATAGGAAGGACTCTTTGAATATCTTCTTTTGTATGGATTTTACTCAAATTTATACTCGCAAGATTGCATACAGCAGTGCTTCCACCTGTTTGAGTTCTCGTTGTGATAAATATTTGTTTCCCATTAAGGGCATCGATGCTTGTTAGCTTGTTTGCTTTTTTCTTTATGCCTGCATCTGTTTGGACTTCCTTGAACTCTTCAAAATTCTCCTTGCTTCCATCAACATATTCAACCTCAATAACATAATGACTGGGATTTGTATTTTGAAATATTTCGGTACAAAGATTCGAACTGCGTATAATTCCGGCATGAGCGTTAGGATTAGCACGATTCGCATTATCTTTAAAACACAAAAAAGGCAATCCTGATTCAAAATAATTAGTCAAAATCTTTTTCCACAAATCCTTTGCGCTAATGTGTTCCTTGATGACATCAGGGTTTTTTTCATATTCTAAGTATTTTTTCTCAAACTCTTCTCCATAAAGCTCTGTAAGTTCGCTACATTGATAAGGATCAAATAACGTCCATAAAGCATTTTCTTCAACCCTCTTCATAAAAAGATCACAAATCCATACTGCAGGGAAAAGATCATGAGTTCTGCGTCTTTCTTCGCCACTATTTTTACGTAAATCAATAAAGTCATTAATATCTGTATGCCAAATTTCAAGATAAGTAGCTATAGCACCCTTTCTTGTGCCCAATTGATCCACGGCAATGGCTACATCATTGGCAATTTTCAAAAATGGCACTACACCCCCTGCTGCATTTTTGTGCCCATCTATGAAACTTCCTAATCCTCTTACGCGGCTAAAATCCCATCCAATACCACCCCCATACTTTGATAAAAGTGCCATTTCTTTATAGGCATCAAAAATCCCCTCAATATTATCCGGAGTGCTTCCAATATAACAAGAGCTTAATTGATGCCTTGTCGTCCTTGCATTTGCCAGGGTAGGTGTTGCTGCAATCACTTCAAATTTGCTAATAATATTATAAAATTTTACTGCCCATTCATTGGGGTTAGCTTCATTTTGAGCCAAAAACATTGCAATAGCCATAAACATATGCTGGGGTAACTCAATGGGTTTGTTTTGTTTGTCTTTTATGAGATAACGATCATAAAGAGTTTTGATTCCCAAATAATTAAATTGTAAATCTCTTTTTTGATCAATTTGAGAATTCAAAAAATCCAGGTCATATTTATCTTTGAGACCTTTAATGATTTTACCTTCATTTTCACCTCTGTCAAAATACTCTTGAAGGCTATTATAACCGGTGAAACCGCTCACTTTGTGATAGAGATCATATAAAAATAATCTGGCAGCTACAAATGTCCAATTTGGCGTATCAACATCTATTTTATCTACAGCAGTCTTGATCAAGGTTTGCTGGATTTCTTCAGTGGTAATTTTGTCTTTGAAATGAATTTTTGCATCAACTTCTAATTCACTTTGACTCACGCCATCTAAATCCATCACAGCATTTGAAGTATATTTTTGTATTTTTGAAATATCAAGAACTTCAACCCGACCGCTACGTTTTATTACTGTTATCACAAAAACTCCTTTGATTATTAAATATTTTTTATTTATATTCTATAAGTTCATCTTTGCTGAGACGATATTTTTGAATTGGTTGCTCATTGAAACGATAGCCAAAGGCGACTATCAACACAATCCGCTCTTTAAATGAATCAATCTCAAAAAATTTCTCCAAAAGCTTTTGTTCAAATCCTTCCATTGGGCAAGAATCAATACCCATAAAAGCTGCGCAATTCATCATGGAACTTGCCATTAAATAAGCTTGTCTGGCTGTCCAATTGATAATATTTTCTCCTAACAAATCATTATCAAGCAAATATCCTTTAATCCTCTCTTGGTAAGCATCGCATTTTTCTCCTTCCATTCTTCTGGCGACCATTGTGCGGGTATAATTTGTAGGGGCTTTCATATCTGCAACTTTTGATTTAAATACTACCAACTCACTTGCTGTGGTTATTTGTTCTTGATTCCAGCATAAAGGCTTCATTTTTTCTCTCAAAGCGCTATTTTTGATGACAAGCATTCTTGTAGGCTCTAATCCCAAAGAACTTGGACTCAATCTTCCTGATTCCAATATGATTTCAAAATCTTCCTTAGAAATTTTCTTATTTTTATCAAATATTTTACAAGCATGTCTGAAATACATTGCATCAATAAAAGCATTTATTTTCATTTTTGTCCTTTATTCAAGAATATAATTAATTTATAACTACATTTTATTATAAATAATTCAAAAACATTTTAAATTATAATATTTTACTCTATTAAATTTAATATAATCTTATTTGAAAAACAAATATAAAAAATTATTTCTTTGTCATTCTTTTTCGTTGATTTGGATCGAGATATTTTTTACGAATCCTGATATTTAAAGGCGTAACCTCAAGAATTTCATCATCTTCTATCCACTCAAGAGCACGCTCCAAAGTGAGATCTCTTGGGGGCACAAGCTTAATAGCATCATCACTCCCGCTTGCACGCATATTGGTGAGATGTTTAGACTTGATAGGATTGACATCTAAATCATTGTCTCTACTATGTTCGCCAATTACCATACCCATATAAACTTTTGTTTGGGCTTGAATAAAAAGCACGCCTCTTTCTTGAATATTAAAAAGAGAAAAACCTGTTGCTTCACCATTTTCCATACTGACGAGAGCTCCATTTTTACGTGATTCTACCGTACCGCTATGGGGTCTAAACTCCAAAAAAGAATGGTTCATAACACCTTCGCCTTTTGTATCTGTAAGAAACTCACTTCTATACCCAATCAACCCGCGTGCAGGTATTTCAAACTCTAATCGGGTATAGCCATCGCCCATTGGATTCATGGCTTTCATCTCAGCTTTCCTGCGCCCTAGTCGCTCAATAATAGAACCGCTAAAATCTTGTGGCGTATCAATAACAAGATGCTCAAAAGGTTCAAGTCTTTTCCCATTTTCTTCTTTGATAATCACTTCGGGACGAGAGATGCTAAATTCAAACCCTTCACGTCTAAGATTTTCTGCCAAAATCGTAATTTGAAGTTCGCCTCTTCCTGAGACTCTATATTTTCCCTCTCCCATTTCTTCGCATTTCATGGCAATATTGGTTTGCATTTCTTTAAGCAATCTATCTTTGAGTTTATTAGCCGTAACATGCTTGCCTTCCAGTCCTGCTAATGGCGAATCATTGACAGAGAAATACACACTCATTGTAGGCTCTTCTAAGTGCATCGGATCTAAAGGCATAGGGTTATTAGGATCAACCACGCTATCTCCCACATCTATGGCATTAAATCCGGCAATAGCCACAATATCTCCGGCTTCTGCTTCTTCAATCTCTGTGCGCGCTAATCCCAAAAAACCAATCAATTTAGTAATCCTGCCATTCTCCTTAGTGCCATCACCCTTGGCAAGCATGACACTTCCTCCTTTTTTGATCCTGCCGTTAAATACTCTGGCAATCCCTATCTTACCCACATAATTATCATAATCAAGTGTAAAAATTTGCATTTGCAAAGAATCAGCACTGCTCCCTGTAGGCAGAGGTACATATTTCAAAATTGCCTCAAATAACGGTTCGAGACTTTTTTTCTCATCGCTAAGTTCTTTGATAGCATAACCATCTCTAGCTGCTGCATAAATGACCGGAAAATCAAGTTGATGATCATTAGCCCCCATGGCTACAAACAAATCAAATACTTCATCTACAACCCTATCAGGTTCTGCTGCAGGCTTATCAATCTTATTAACAACCACAATGGGGCAAATACCAAAGCTCAAAGCCTTTTTGACAACAAACTTTGTTTGAGGCATCACTCCTTCTTGGGCATCTACAAGCAACAATACTCCATCTACCATCTTAAGCACTCGTTCTACTTCACCACCAAAGTCGGCATGTCCGGGAGTGTCAATAATATTAATTTTTGTATCTTTATAATGAATAGCAGTATTTTTTGAAAGTATGGTAATCCCTCTTTCTTTTTCCAAATCATTGCTATCCATCACCCTCTCATCAATTTTTTCTCGCTCTCCAAAAGTTCCTGATTGCGTGAGTAGTCCATCCACTAAAGTAGTTTTACCATGATCGACGTGAGCAATAACTGCGATATTTCGTATATTTTGCATTTTCTCTCTTCTTTGATTTAAAATTATTTTGAAAGTATAAAATCTTCTTGCTTATAGGTAGATTTATTGTAGCAGAATTATTTTTATTCTTTTTGACAAGGCATATCTCTTCAAAAATCCCCAAATTACCAAACTCAATATTTTAGTTCTCTACAACGAACACACCATTTAGAGATCTAAAAATAAAATAAATGGATATAATTACAATTTATTATTTCCGGTTTTTAAAGGTAAAAATGAATAGAATTTGGAAAATCTATGGTTTTAGTTTTTTTGTATTTGCAACTTTTGTTCATGTCTTCTTAGATTTGGGTCATAAGATTTTGATGCACAATACAATCTTAAAAGTCTATAGTGGCTCACATCAATTGTTTTATTCATCAATTATCAATGCTTTTATGATTATACCTTTTATTTTGATTTTTTCTCCTTCGGGATTTTTGAGTGATAAATTTCCAAGAAATAAAATAATGAAAATTATGACTATAAGCAATATGATTTTGATTTGTCTTTTAGTTGTATTTTATTATTTGGGCCGGTATTGGGCAGCATTTGGAACTACTTTTTTACTTGGAATTCAAGGGGCTATTTACTTGCCGGCAAAATATGGATATACCAAAGATTTAGTTGGTACTGAATTTTTAGCTTGGGGGAATGGCATCATCCAAGCTTGCACAATTGTCGCTATTCTGGCAGGAATAAGTATTTTTTCTTTTTTGTTTGAGCATTTTTATTCTATTGTTTATACGCACAACAATCCTAAATTGATTCTTCAAGCCATGGTGCCATTAGGAATATTGTTTGTATTGCTTTCTTTTTTGGAAGTATTTTTAACTTGGCAGCTTCCATCTATCACAAAAACCCTGCCTATTAAGTTCTCTATGCGTCAATATTTAAATATGGGATTATTCAAAACAAACATAAAAAATATTTATCAAAACAAAATTATTCTAATGTCTATTCTTGGCATCACAATGTTTTGGTCTATTTCTCAATTGATATTAGCTATTTTTTTTATACGTACTAAAAATATTTTAAACATTGATAATACTTTTGAAATTCAAGTTTCTATTGTATTTTCCGGTTTGGGGATCATTATAGGATCTATTGTTGCAGGACGTTATTCCAAAAACTATATTGAAACAGGTCTTATACCCCTTGGAGCTTTATTAATATTGATTGCTCTTATTTTTATACCATTTTTAGATTCACTAAAATTTTATGCTATTGTATTTTTTATTTTTGGTTTGGGTGGGGCGATCTTTATTGTTCCTCTAAATTCTCTTATTCAATTTCACTCTAAAAGCAACGAATTAGGGAGTATCCTGGCTGGGAATAATTTTATCCAAAGTGTTGGGATATTTGGATTTTTAATCCTTGTAAGTTTATTTGGATATTATAATCTAAAAGTAGAGTGGTTGTTTGGAGTTTCTATTTTGGTGAGTTTATTTACTACAATTTATATTATTCGATTAATGCCATTTTCTCTTGTGCGAATCCTTATGAGTATTGCATTTTTTCAGCGATATAAACTCAATGTCGATGGATTTGAAAATATCCCTCAAAATGGTGGGATTTTATTGCTGGGAAATCATATTTCTTTTATTGATTGGGCAATGATACAAATGGCAATGCCCTATAAAGTGTATTTTGTAATGGAAAAAAGCTATTATTCTAAATGGTATATCCGTTTTTTTGTTGATTTTTTTAGCATCATTCCCCTCTCAAATATCCAAAGCAAAAGCACTATTGAAACTATATCCGATAAACTCGCTCAAGGCAAAGTAGTTTGCATGTTTCCTGAGGAGTTTATTTCAAGACATGGACATCTCAATGAATTCAAACGTAATTTTGAGATTATCGCCAAAAATCTCACATCCAAAGAAGCTGTTATTTTGCCTTTTTATATTTCCGGTCTTTGGGGAAGTATTTTTTCACATAGCAATGAACAATTCAGGGAACGTCATCGTAGCTTTTCCAAACGCAATATCACCATTGCCTTTGGAAAAAGCTTAGATATCCATACCACAAAAGATACTCTGAAGAAAAAAATATTTGAAATGTCCTTTAGAGCATGGCAAACCCAATGCAAAAAAATGGAAACACTTGGGCGATCATGGATTGTAAGCGCAAAAAAAGGAGGAAGCGCCATAGCCACTATCGATACCCTAACAGGCAGCATGAGTTACACAAAAATGTTAGCTCTTACCCTAATGCTTTCAAAACTCATTTCCAAACATACTCCTGCGACAAAATCTTCTCCTGCCGAAGAACTCAAACCAACATCCCAATGCATTGGCATCATGCTGCCTGCATCAACTGCAAGCTCGCTATGCAATTTGGCTACCCTTATTGCCAATAAAGTAGTAGTTAATCTTAATTTTACCGCTGGGGAAGAATCTATCTTCAACACCATAAAAATGGCTGAAATCAAACAAATTTATACTTCAAGAAAATTTCTAGAAAAGCTAAAAAATAAAAATATTATTTATGACTTTAAAGATGTGGAAGTTTTTTATATGGAAGATATTTTTCAAAATTTTAAAAATCAAAAATATATTGTTATAGGCTATTTACTCTTAACAAAAATCTTGCCTGTATTTGCTTTGAAAATGCTTTTTTCTCCCAAAAACGACACTCAATGTATTGGGGCAATTCTTTTTAGCAGCGGGAGTGAAGGGAAGCCCAAGGGGGTGATGTTAAGTCATCTTAATATTATGAGCAATATTGCTCAAATTGCCGATATTGTGCATGCAAAAAATGATGATTGTATTCTCTCCTGTTTGCCTCCATTTCATGCCTTTGGATTGACGGTAACAACATTGATGCCATTACTTGAAAATATGCTTTGTGTTACACATGCTGATCCCACAGAACCAATTGCTATTGCCAAAGCAATAGCGCAAAATAATATTACAATTATGTGTGCAACCTCTACATTACTGGGCATTTATGCACGCAACCCCAAGCTTGAAAGCATTATGTTTGATAGTCTGAGATTCATAGTCGCAGGAGCTGAGAAACTCAAAAAAGACATTGCCCAATCTTTTTCACTAAAATTCAATAAGCCCATTTATGAAGGCTATGGCGCCACAGAAACAACACCTGTAGCAAGTGTCAATCTACCTGATGAATTTGATGCAACTTGTTGGGAAATCCACAAAGCCTCACAATATGGCAGCGTAGGGATGCCTTTACCGGGAACAGCTATAAGGATTGTAGATCCTCATACACTTCAAGAGCTTCCTACCAATGAAGATGGACTTATTCTCATAGGTGGTCATCAAATCATGAAAGGCTATCTCAAAAATATACAAAAAACCAATGAAGTTATTGTTGAAATTGATGGTATCAGATGGTATAAAAGCGGAGACAAAGGACATTTGGACGATAATGGATTTTTGTTTATCACAGATAGATATTCAAGATTTGCCAAAATTGGTGGAGAAATGATTAGTTTAGGAAAAATTGAAGAAGAAATAGCAAGAATCGCTCAAAGTATTGGTATTCAAAACATTCTTGCTGCAGCCACAGCATTAGAAAATGATAAAAAAGGTGAAATGGTTATTCTCTTGCTTCAAGATGAAGGGCTGGATTATTCTTGTCTTATTGAAACAATCAAATCTTCAAATATTCCCCCTATTTTTAAACCAAGCCAATATTTTATAGTAGATAAAATCCCCACACTAGGATCAGGAAAAATCGATCTCAACAATACAAAAATCTTTGCCAAAGAACTTCTCACAAACCAATCCAACTCATAATGACACTCACTATAAGAGGTAAAAACACTCAAAGGAATAAAAAATAGTATTTCAATAAGAGGGATAGAGTTAGGATAAAATGACTCTGAGAAATCGATGTTTTTTTAAAGATGTTAGTTTGATTTTGAATGTATGTCAATTTTTTACAAATAAATCACAAAGATCATCAGAGATAAAATACAAAGAGCTAAACCCATCTTTTGGTAACAAAAAACCGGGCTTTTAGCGCTTTTTTG
>NZ_MLAO01000011.1 GCF_002272835.1 Helicobacter sp. 11S03491-1 | reverse complement strand
TATTGAAAGCCTCCTTAGGATTAAAGCCGGAATCTTGAGTTTGAAACTCTTTTAACATACGAGTATAATTCTTTAATTGTTGGTATTTTTTGTTCAAAGCAAACATATTGGATTTTTCATTCAGAAATAAAAAACTCTGCCGTCATAAATATTTCATCTTTTTGTATTGAATTCATCACTATTTGATGAGATATTAACAAAATTTTTTAAGCCTTTTTAAAATTCTGTATTTTTTTTTCTAACTCGACAAGCTATTGGAAATGATTTTTAGGCGCAGGTTTTGAGTCTTCAAATACAATATTGGTGATCTCTTTGGATTTCAAAGACTTTTGTTCTATGTAATTGTCATTCCCCAACTCTATCTTTCTGTTGAAAACCTTTTTCACTCCGACTCTCGAATTTATCTCTACTTTTCTTTGAATTTGTTTGCCATCTTTTGTGAATCTGACATGATAAATCATATCACACCCTCATATTTTTACTCTCAAAATACTTATTTTCGTCCATACTAACTCTTAATTCAGTCCTAATTTTTATAAATTCAGGTATATCAAAATTAGTTTTTAGATAATTTTTTACAATAAAATAAAATGATGAAAGCCCTTATTTGTGTTGTTTTGATTGATTTTAGTTGATTTTAATTGATTGAAATTGATTTAAGTTGAAGTTTAAGGAAAGTGCGTAAAATGCTATGGCGGAGAGAAAGGGATTCGAACCCTTGAAGGCTTGCACCTTACACGCGTTCCAGGCGTGCTCCTTCAACCACTCGGACATCTCCCCAATAGAAGCAACGATTATAACTTAATTATCTTAAAACTTGTCTAAAAATAGCCCCATCAATTCCCAATTTTGCCAATTCTTCGATCTCCTCTTCATCTTCAATCACATACAATATTTTTGTATCATATAAATAAGTCTCTGCAATTTTTTGATAGATTTCCGGGGATTTTTCAAGTATAAGATAGACTGGTTTTAAGGCTGCATAAATCACAAAATCCTTAATATTATCAATCCATACAGCATACCTTACATCATTTTCGATACAATGATGTGAAAGCATATAGCCCTTATCATCAGCGCTTTCAAACCATATGATAAGAGTATTTTCTACCGAATTTATCTCATCAAGTGAAGTAATTTTTCTAAACTTGGGGTAGTTAATTCCATGATGTCCAATAATAATCACTCTTCAACCTTTCTTATTTTTTAATAAACATTTTTTTGAACAAAAATATTTATCATTATAGGAAATAGCTTCTTTAGAAGAAACATAAGTACCACATTCACAGCATTCTAACATTAATTCTGCCTCGTGATTATTCTTTGGTTTTTTTGGAGATTTTCTCAAGAAAAAATACCATACGATCCCACCAATTATTAAAATCAAAATCAAAAATCGCATCATGCATCCTTCCTATAAAAATAAATTCTATTTTCCCTATGAATACATTCATTCTCATTGCAATCTAATTCCATAGGCAAATAGCTTCCTTTATAAAATAAATAATATCCATTTTTTTTTAAAAATTTCTTAGTCAGTTGTATTAAATTTTCACTCTTCATGAGGGCTCTTGAGGTAATTAAATCTACTTTTTCCCCATCTGAAAGCTTAAGATTTTCAATCAAACATTTTTTAACCTCAACATGCCTAAGCCCTAATTCAACAATAACATTTTGCAAAAAACTTGCTCGTTTATTTCTAGGTTCTACCAAAATAAACTTACTTTCGTGCCTACACATTGCAAGAGGCAATGCAGGGAATCCTGCCCCACTCCCAATATCCATGCAATAATCAAAATTTTTAATGAATCTTAAAGGATAAATAGAGTCAAAAATATTTTCATAAACACTCTCTTGATTGATAGATCCGCTAAGATTATGAATGTGATTCCAGCGCAACAGCATTTGGGCATAATCTTTGAAATATTCTTTAATATTTTTATTTAAAGACATTCCCTCAACCACTTTATCTAAATTCATAGTATCAACATCCCATCCCCATAAGAATAAAATCGATATTGATGTTTTATAGCAATCCTATAAAGTTCTTTGCATTTTTCCAAACCCACCATAGAAGCTACTAACATGATCAAACTGGATTTTGGCAAATGAAAATTTGTCAAAAGATGATTGACGCGCATTACCGGATTACCCAAATGCAAAAACACATCACACTCTGCACATAAATCTTGTTCTTTATCTGTATCTTTGAGTCGCGCATAATATTCTATGCCCCTAAGGGCAGTCGTCCCTACACACAAAATTGTTTTAGCTTTATGAATTTTATAAAGTGTTTCCAGAGGGATTACAAGTCTTTCTGTATGAATTTGATGTTCTCTGATATCCTCAGTCTCTACGCTATTGAATGTCCCTGCGCCAACATGAAGAGTGAGAAAACAATGTGAAAATTCTTTTTTTAAATATGCAAGGGCAGAATCCGAAAAATGCAGTGAGGCTGTTGGAGCTGCTATGGCACCAAAATGTTTGGCAAAAACACTTTGATACTCACACAAATCCAATACTTCATCCGGGCGTTTAATATAAGGAGGCAAAGGAATATGTCCAATCTCATCCAGCATCTCTAATGTATTTTTTAAATTTAACTTTTTTTTATCTTTTAAAAAATCCACTATTTTATACCCATCATCCAGAATATCTTCTACCACACACTCATACCCCTTATTCAAAAAGATGACAAAACCTTTTTTTACTCTGCCTTTTATTTGCACTAAGTATTTATCTTTTCCTATTTCACGATGATACAAAAGCTCTATATGACCTCCGGTTTGTTTATGTCCATAAATTCTGGCTTTGATAACTTTTGTATCATTAAGTACAATAAGAGTGTCTTTGGGAATAAAATCAAAAATATGATAAAAATCACTATGGATCACTTTGTCTTTTTTGCGATCATAAACAAGAAGTTTTGCACTTTCTTTAGGTGATGCAGGATAAGATGCTATCAATTGCTTTGGCAATGGATAATCATAATTTTGTATTGAAAAATCATTTTCCATAAATTTATTCTTCTGTATCGTCTTGCTCTTTTTGCGTCTTATGCGCGGGATTAACAACTTTTGCAATCACAATAGATAAAATATAAAGCCCAATTAAAGGCAAAGCCATAAAGACTTGCGAAATAACATCCGGAGGAGTAATAACTGCGGCTAAAATAAAAATAACCACAATAGCATATTTAAAATAATTTTTCAAAGTTTGATCTGTAATCAAACCAATTTTTGCCAAGAAATAAGCCAATACAGGCAATTCAAATGCTACTCCAAAACCAATTACAAACCTTGTGAAAAGCGTAACATAACTAGAAGCAGAAATATTAGCAGCAAACATTTCATTTCCAAACATCAAAGCATACTTAATTGTGAAAGGAAACACAACATAATAAGCAAACCCTGCTCCACAAACAAACATGATAGTCCCAAAAAAAACAAAAGGCAAGACAACTCTCTTCTCGTTTTTATACAAACCTGGAGCTACAAAAAGCCACAGCTGCCAAAAAATTACCGGGACTGAAATAGCAAGCGCTGCAAAAAAGCTTACCTTAAGTGCAACAAAAATCCCCTCAAGAGGTTCTATTTGAACAAGCATTCCATCTACTTGATGAGTGCCAAAAACAGCGGCTAAAGGGGCTTTAATCCATTCAAAAATATGTTTCCAGAAACTAAAACATATCAAGAAAACCACCAAAAGAGTGGCTACAGAAATCATAAGCCTTTTGCGAAGATCTTGGATATGGGGCTTTAAATCTTCAAACATACTCTAACCCTCCTTTGATGTTTTGCTTGTTTTTTTAAATCCCACATTCTTTCCTTCTTTTGGTTTGAGCGTGCGAGCAGCTTTTTTAGGTTCTAAAGATTTCTGAGTGTTTGACTTCGTTTTTTTAAGTGTTGGATTTGTTGTATTCAATGATGATACAGAAACTTCTGAGGATTTTTGAGGATTTTTTGGTTTTCTGCCCCTTTTTTTAGGTGCAGATTCCTCATGATCGCCATCTTGTTGAGACATCCCAATTTTTAGGGTTTTTGCAGAGATATTATTTTGATTTTCTTCTTTATAATCATGAAACATCTCATCAATTTCTTGAAGTTGGATATCTTTAGTGATGGGATCCAAGCTTGATTCAAAATTTTTTTTATATTCAAGAGCTTCTTTTCTAATTTCACTAATTTGAAGTTCCTTATCAAATGTATCCTTAGCATCATTGAGAGTTTTTTTTACAGCCTTAAAAAATTTTACAATATCTATCATTGCTTGGGGAAGCTTCTCAGGTCCTAGAAATATGACAGCAACAATCAAAATGACCAAAATCTCAAAAATGCCCATACCAAACATGTTAGTAGCCTTAGTATCTGAAATAATTTTAATAATTGTATAACAAAAATTCTAAACTTTTACTTTTGCATAAGAATGTTTGCAATAAGCCATCACCCAAGTCCAAATACTCAAGGAATAAAAAATGCTTATTTCTTTAAATGATTTTAGATAAAATTCTAAAAAGTTTCTAAATAAGGCCGGATATGATAGATATAAAACTTTTGTTGAATGACTTTGATACAATAAGCAAACAGCTTCAATCCAGAAAAGTTGATATTTTTACACTTCAAAAATTAAAAGATACTGCTTTTATCTATAAATCAAAAAAACAAGAACTTGAAACTCTCCAAGCCCATCAAAATAAAACTTCTAAGCTTTTTGGAGAATATAAAAAAGAGGGCAAGAATATAGATGAACTTAAAAATAATTTAGAAGAAAATAAAGAAAATATTGTATCCCTGGATAAAGAAGTCCTCACTCTTGAAAATACCCTTCAAGAGTTTCTTTTTGGCATTCCAAACCTTCCTGACAAGCATACACCCATAGGAAATGACGAAAATGATAATGTAGAAATTAAAAAAATACTCACTCCCAAAAAATTTGATTTTATCCCCAAACAACATTGGGAATTAGCCCAAAATAATCATTGGATTGATTTTGAAGCAGGGGTAAAACTTGCCAAAAGTCGTTTTTCTGTTTTGAGAGGCATGGGAGCAAGAATCAATCGTGCTTTGATCAATTTCATGCTTGATTATAACCAACAAGCAGGATTTGAAATGGTGGTTACGCCTGTGATTGTCAATAAAAATATGCTTTTTGGCACAGGGCAATTACCAAAATTTGAGGAAGACATGTTTAAAGTTAGCGGGGATTTAGAAGAAATCGATTCCAGACCCGGAGAAAAACCTAAGGGTCATGATCTCTACCTTATTTCTACTTCAGAAATTACTCTAACTAATCTTTATAATGATACTATTATTCCCATAGAAGAACTTCCTATCATGCTTACAGCACAAACTCCTTGCTTTCGCAAAGAAGCCGGAAGCGCTCGCAGAGACACACGAGGCATGATTCGCCAACATCAATTTGACAAGGTCGAATTAGTTGCCCTTACCCATCCAAACAAAAGCGAAGAAATGCAACAAAAAATGCTTCAAACAGCCAGTGGGATACTCTGCGAACTTGGATTACCTCATCGTTGGATGCAATTATGCAGCGGGGATTTGGGGTTTAGCGCAAGCAATACTGTAGATATAGAAGTATGGCTACCCGGACAAAATTGTTATCGAGAAATCAGTTCTGTCTCTAATACTCAAGATTTTCAAGCCAGAAGAGCAAAAATCCGCTTCAAAGAAGACAAAAAAAATTCTTTAGTGCATACCCTCAATGGCTCATCTTTGGCAGTAGGCAGAACACTTGTGGCAATTATGGAAAATTATCAAACTCAAAATGGGGAAATACAAATCCCGGAAGTTTTGAAAAAGTATCTCTAAAAGAATTTTAATGGACCAAAAACAAACTCCCAACTCTCAAACACATATTAACTCTATTATAGAGAACCCTAAAAGTAAAATTTCTAAATTCAAAAATATTTTACAAACAAATTTTGCCAAACTTTTTAAGTTTTCTAAAATTTTTAACCTACAAAAATTTCAAAATCTTAAACAAAGTATTCTTGCACGTTACAATCAAATCAAGCAAAACAAAAAAATATTTTTTTTAATTCTTGGTGTTTTTGGCGCATTGATACTTATCATTGCTGTTTTGATAATTTTTTTAATGTTTTCAAAAGGGAACAAGATCAAAACAAACTCTGTTTCTCTTCCCCCTCAAAATAAAATTTACAAACAACCTGAACCTGAAATATTACCTATTCCAAAGCTCGAAACCAAAATGCCCCAAATTGATGATAAAAGCTTGGATAATCTTATCAAAAAAGCCAATATTCTCTATAATGGGGGAGATAAAATTGAGGCTTTGAATATTTTCAACAATATAGCAACTTTCTCCCAATCTATCGCCAGCCATAATTTTGGAGTTATTAAATTGAAAGAAAAATCCTACCAACAAGCAATCAATTCTTTTGATAACGCTATTAAAACGGGAGAAAATATTAGTGCTAGTGCTATTGATGCGATGATAAGCGCTTATTATTTAAATGAAAACAATCTCTATTGGCATTATCTCAAACTTGCTAATGATCATATATCTGACTTGGCTCATGAACCATTTTATTCCTATCTTTATGCTTTAATACAATACTATGATGGTTATTATTTTGAATCTCTTTCTCCCTTACTCAACCCAAATTCAGAAAGCTTTATGCACCAAAATCATCGGCTTGCTTCTAAAATTTTTCTTATTTTTAATGATGATTACAATGCCTTAACTAGCTTGCAAGAAATTGCAACACCCAAAGATTACCAAGCCTTAGGACTTCTTTATGCCAGGGTAGGAGAATACACCAAAGCAAAAAGTTATTTATATAAATACTTTAATACTCACAAAGACCTTCAAACCCTTCTTGCCCTGGAAATTATCGACCTCAAACTTGGTAATTTTGCTTCAGCCGGTTCTACACTTGATTCTATTAGTTCAAACAAAAATGACAAGCATCAAGATCCAATTAAACTGGCCATGCAAACCTACCCCATTAAAGTTGTCCTCAACCGATCGCTTTTTGATGTCAATCTTGCCCAAGAAGAATTCTGGAATCGCAGCTTTGAAATCCAAGAAAAAATTCCATATAAAATTATCTTCTACTATGCCCCTTTTCGTGTATTTAATGCAGAAGAAGCTCTAAAAACTATTCGGGAAGGAGGGATATATTCGGATATTAAAAATATTGAAGAAGCTAAAAATGTTCTTATTCGCGGGGGGACTATCTCCAGTATTAACAAAAATATTGCCAAAGCTCTTGTAGAACTCAATAAAAATAATATTCGAGATGCACTCCACTATCTTTTGCTTTCTGCAAAATCAAATCCTGATCATGCCGTGCTTCATTATGACTTAGGTCTTGTGTATGCACAAATGGGAGATTTTCAAAATGCCTATACACATTTTTTGAGGGCTTATCATCTTAATAATTATGACATCGTGTCGGGTCTTTTTGCTATCATGGCAGCTAATTTTGTCTATCAAGATACAAGCAGAATTTCTCATCAAATATCTCAAGACTTTGAAAATGTCCCCTTCAAATCTATAGCACAAAAAAAATTTCTTTCTTCATTTATAGGATACCTAAATAATAACATTGATGATGGACTGGATTGGATCAAGCAAGCCAAACACAAACTCCCTATTTATTATGCACTCAAAGCTGCCTATGGCATTAGAAGCAAAAATAAAAATGCCCTATTAAATGCCTTTTCTTATTTGAAATCTATCTATCCCAAAGATATTGTTTCAAATATTTTATATGAATTAGCCCACAATTATGATACCAATCTCAAACAAGTTGCGCTTAGATTGCATAATTTATTTTTATCAGATAAACTTGATTTAAGCAGTGTTTATTACGGACCTACATTCACTAGAGAATTATATGTCTATATTGGATTTATCACAGGTTCTTTAGAAAAACAAGAAAAAACACTTGAAGAAAAACTGATTGCTCAAACTAACAATCCGAATGGAATTTTACAAACAATGGCACTTATTAATATCTATCAACATAAATTTGAAAAAGCCTATACCCTTTATAATACCCTTATTGAAGATCTAAAAGAAGATGATGCCCAAACAAAATTTTTAGCCGCAGTTGCTGCAATCGGGGCTAATCACCCTGAAAACGCTGTCTTGCTCCTCCAACTCTCCAAAATGGATGCTCCAAGTAATTATGAAACCCATTACGTGCTTGGACTTCTTTATCAAGAAGCAGGCAATTTCAAAGCAGCTTCCAGTCATTATAATTACATTTCTATGGCAAACTTTAAATCAGAGTTTTTTGATTTTATCATTGATACGAAAAAAATAAAGGCAGCTCATCATAATGACTGAACAAGCCCTAAGCCAGCTCAATCCTTCTCAACTTGAGGCTATCAAACACATTGATGGACCTATGCTGATTTTAGCCGGGGCAGGGAGTGGCAAAACTAAAACCCTCACAACGCGCTTAGCTTATTTGATTGATGAAGTAGGCATCCCTCCAAATGCAACACTCACACTTACTTTTACAAATAAAGCAGCTTCTCAAATGAGAGAGAGAGCTTTAGAATTGATTCAAAATAAGAATACTTACCCTCCTTTATTATGCACTTTTCATAAATTTGGTCTTTTATTTTTGAAATTTCATATTCATCATTTGGGACGTGAATCAAACTTTATTCTCATTGATGGAGACGACAAAAAAAAGATTCTCAAAAACCTTGATACTACCTTTTCTATTGGTTATATTGAATCAAGAATTTCCCAAATGAAAAATCTACTTATTTCCACACAAGAAGCCCTAAATACAGCTCAAGACAGACATCAAAAATTAATAGCTCAAATTTATAAAAACTACACAGATTTTTTAGAATCAAAAAATATGCTGGATTTTGATGATTTACTTTATCTGAGTTATCAAATTCTGGACTCTAACCCACTTTTAGCCAAAGAGTGCTCCAACCAATACCAATACATTATGGTTGATGAATATCAAGATACAAATTATTTGCAATACCAATTGCTTAAAAAACTTTGCACTTCCCATCAAAATCTCTGTGTCGTCGGCGATGATGATCAAAGTATTTATAGTTGGAGAGGGGCGGATATTACTAATATTTTAGAATTTAAAGATAATTTTGAAGGAGTAAAAATTATTAAACTTGAACAAAATTATCGCTCCAGCACCCAAATTTTAGAAATTGCAAATGCTTTGATATCGCATAACAATGCAAGGTTAGGCAAACAACTCCAAAGCACCAAGGGAGAGGGTAAAGAAATTGTTATTTTGCATTCCGGTGATGAAACCCAAGAAGGAAATAAAATTTCTAAAGAAATTAAAACTCTCTTAGCTAAAGGGATAAATCCAAGCGACATTGCTATTCTTTTTAGACTTAATGCACTTTCCAGAAGCATTGAAGAAGGGCTTAATCGATCGAAAATTCCCTATAAACTTATTGGAGCTATGCGATTTTATGAGCGTGCAGAGATTAAAGATATTTTAAGTTATTTGCGATTGGTGATTCATCTTGATGATGATTTTTCACTCTCTAGAATTATCAATAAACCCAAAAGAGGGATTGGCAAAACTACTCAAGACAAAATTTTTGAAACTGCCGGAGACTTAAAAATATCTGTTTATCAGGCATTTAAGGCAAATTATCTTATGGGAATCATGAGTGAAAAAAATCATCAAACTCTTGAAAAATTTTTTTCACTCATTGAAGATTTGAGAGATTATCTTTGTATTTCTACGCTTAAATTTCTTGATGAGTTCATTTCTCAAGTTAATCTCATGAGTACCCTTGAAAATTCTCATGATCGTATTGATAAAAATTCAAATATTGAGGAATTTTATGGCATGTTTCGAGACTATATTATCCAATCTCCCATGAACTCTCTTGAAGATTTTTTAAATGATTTGTCCCTGAGCTCTGATGCAGATACCCAAACTCAAAACCATGTCTCTTGTATGAGTGTGCATTCTGCCAAAGGACTTGAATTTAAATATGTTTTTATTACAGGTTTTGAAGAAGGGTTTTTCCCCCTCATCCGTGAAGGGAGCGATATGGAAGAAGAAAGAAGGCTTGGTTATGTGGCCTTCACGCGGGCAAAAGATGAACTTTATATTTCTTATGTTAATTCAAGATTTTACAAAGGCAAGCGCACAGAATTAGAAAAATCTAGATTTTTTATAGAATCAGGTTTGATGAATAAAAACTCTCCAATCAAACAAAATATGCAAGAAACAATGCGAGATGATTTTAAAAAAGGGGATTTAGTTTTACACAAAATTTTTGGTTCAGGGAGAATACTCAATATCCAAGGAGATGGGAAAAATGCCAAGTTAAAAATCAGTTTTGGAGGTATGGAAAGGGACATATTAGCCTCCTTTGTCCAAAAAGGATAAACATGATAAAAAAAATTTTTCTATTTTTGTTGGTAAGTCTTAATCTTTGGGCAAATAGCAATATTTCCCAAATCAAAACTTATCTCCAAAATGCCTATGGAGAAAAATACAAAAATTATCATATCCGCATCATTGATATTTCATTATTTATCCCGCCTAATATTTTGATTGAAAACTACCATATCCATTCTATTGGACTTGATTCTAAATACCTCAATAAAAAAGATGGGATTATTTTGTTGCATACATCTTTGCAAAATTCTTTATTGCAAATCCCCCTGCAATATCAAATAAAAGCTACGATCAATGTTTATCGATCAAACAATACTATCAAAACATCTCAAGATATCACCGATACTAATACCTTTAAAGACACAATTACTCTGGATAAACTAAATCAAACCCCTATTGTTGCTTCACAAATCAATCAAGTCAGTGCCAAATCCTATATCCCTCCTAATAGTATTATTACAATGGACAAAATCCAACCCAAAATCCTCATACACAAAAATGATAATTTTATAGGTATTATTAAGGATAATCATATTAATCTTCAAACTACTCTTATTGCCAAACAAAATGGCTCATTAGGAGAGGTGATTCAAGCTATAAATCCTGAAACAAAAAAAATACTTCGTATAAAAGTTATAGATATAAACAAAGGAGAAGTCCTATGAAAATGATTGCAGGTATTAGCGGTGCAAGTGGGGTTAATTTGGGTATTAGACTTATTGAATCTATTCCTAAAGAAATAGATCTTTTTGTTATTATTTCTGAGAGTGCAAAAATAGTCGCAGAAAAAGAAATAGGATGTGAAATTGAATCTGCGCTTGATAGGCTTATCAAAAATGGCCGCAAAATGACGTTATTTGATGAAGATGAAATTGGGGCTAATATTTCATCAGGTAGTTTTGGGGTTGATATGATGGCGGTTGTTCCTACAAGTATGAATATGTTAGCAAAAATCTCTTGGGGTATAGCCGATGAATTAATTTCACGTTGCGCAAGTGTTATTCTCAAAGAACACAAAAAGCTTCTCCTTGCTCCAAGAGAGCTCCCTCTCTCAAGTATTGCTCTTGAAAATATGCTTAGACTCTCTCATCTCAATGTCATTATTGCGCCCCCCATCTTAGCTTATTATTCTAAAATATCAAATTTGGAGTCTATGGAAAACTTTTTAGTAGGCAAATGGTTGGATGCCCTAAATATTCCCAATGATCTTTATCC
Organism: Helicobacter sp. 11S03491-1; assembly: GCF_002272835.1. Classification (NCBI taxonomy): domain Bacteria; kingdom Pseudomonadati; phylum Campylobacterota; class Epsilonproteobacteria; order Campylobacterales; family Helicobacteraceae; genus Helicobacter; species Helicobacter sp. 11S03491-1. The sequence goes on along the minus strand of NZ_MLAO01000011.1, from coordinate 55,431 downwards.
CAGATGGGGAGAAAATCCATGCAAAAAATAGCTATTTATCCGGGAACTTTTGATCCTCTTACCAATGGACATCTTGATATCATCAAACGAAGCATAGAACTTTTTGATAAAGTTATTATTGCTATTGCCAAATCAAGCTCCAAACACCCCATGTTTGCCCTCAAAGATCGCAAAGCCATGTTAGAGCTTGCCACAGCAAATATCTCCAAAGTCCAATGTGTGTGCTTCGATAATCTTTTGGCTGATTTTGCCAGAGATAACAAAGCTAAGCTTATCATCAGAGGACTTCGCGTAGTCAGTGATTTTGAATATGAACTTCAAATGGGATATGCCAATGCTTCTTTAAATGACGAATTAGATACGATTTATTTCATGCCAACTTTAAGAAATGCTTTTATTAGCTCTTCTATCATCAGAAGTATTCTCCAACACAATGGTAAGGTCTCTCATCTAATCCCTGAAGTTGTTCATAAATATATCCAAGAATTAAAAGGAGAATAATGTATATCGCACTGGAAGGGATTGATACTTGTGGTAAATCTACACAGCTCTCTTTGTTAAAAGCTTGCTATCCTCAAGCTATTTTTACCAAAGAACCCGGAGGTAGTCCTATAGGAGCGCAAATTCGTGAAATCATTTTGAAAGAAAATAATCCGGAGAATATAAACAATAAAAAAAAATCCCATTTAACATCTGTTCAAAATGCAACAAAAAGCTACCACATGGATTCTAAAACAGAATTTTTATTATTTCTGGCTGATAGAGCAGAGCATACTGCAAAAGTCCTTATCCCCAATCAAGGCAAACTTATTTTGTCTGATAGAAGTATTATATCAGGCATTGCTTATGCACAACAAATTCCAAAAGCAAAAGAATTTAATTTATTTGCTACTGACCATATCGTGCCTGATTTGGTGATTATGTTAAAAATTAATACCTCTACGCTTCAATCTCGTTTAGAAAAAAAATCTAATGATTCTATAGAATTACGAGGAATTGACTATTTACTTGATATTCAAAAAAATATCGAACAAGTAACTAACGAATTGAAATCCAAACTCGTTGTCATTGATGCCTCTCTCCCCCCTGAATGTATTCATACTCAAATCATCAAGGCTATCGAAAAAATGCTATGAAATGTGTTAGTTGTGGCAATTTTTCACTCAAACCTATTTGTAAAAAGTGTCTTGAATCAATCAGAATTACTCCAAGAACACGCGTTATTGAAGGCATAAGTATTTATAGTTTTTATTATTATCAAGATATTTCTATGCTACTCACAAGTAAATATTGGGTTTTTGGCAGCCGCCTATTAAAAATACTTGCCAAAAAAGCAAGTAACTATTTCTTTGATTCCCATCACCAACATCTATCTATCTGGAAGCAAAATAAACTTTATGGGATTGGTATTGATGATTGGGTAAGAAGCTATTATTCCCATACAGGCGTTATTCTCAAAGAATTCTGTAAGCATGGTATTAAACCCTCCTACGGGCAGCTCAAAGCCCAAAATAATGTTCATTATGCAGGTAAATCACTCCAATATCGCCAAGCAAATCCCAGAAAATTTTTTTATTCCGGCGCGCCTAAAAATGTATTTATTGTAGATGATATTATCACTACAGGCACAACAATGGCTGAAGCTAAAAATATTGTAGAAAAATCAGGCTCAAATGTTTTATTTGGGATTGCGCTTTGTGATGCCGGAGATTAAAAAGAATAGCCTACTTGAAGTCCATAAAACAAAGTTTTATTAACAGGTTCTATATAAGATCCTTTTGATATTCCTTTTTCATAAAGCTTTTCTTTACTTGATTGCCCTATGTTCCAATAATCTAAAAATCCCTCAACTAAAATAGAGGATTTTCTTGTGATAAAAACCTCTGCTCCTAAGGTAACTCTGGTCCCGCTGCCACTATTTTGAATAAAATGAAGATTGTTGTCATATCCAAGATCCTTAAAGTGACTGATATTGTTTCCTAAAAGTAACGCTCTAAACTCAACATCAAGATTTAATCTCACTTTATCAAACAACCATACTTTTACCTGCCCCCCCATTGGCATATAGAGATAGGTTTGTTCTCTTAAATAAGCTCCACTGCCATGTATTTGATTATGCAAATAACGATAGCCTAATCCCAAATAAAGCACAAGCCACTCATCAATACCATTACCAATAATCAAACCTGCTCGATATTTTCCCCCTACATACCAATCGCTCGACAATGATTGATGGGGTAAGATACTTCCATCATTTAGCATAATCCCCCCATCATAAGTATTTCTACCCAAATCTCTAGAATAATAAAGAGTTGCATCAGTCTTGATTAAGGGATTGAGTTTGAGACCTCCGATTGCACTGACCACATACATAGGACCCGTAATAGACATCACATTGGGTTCTTTGTAAGAATAATACCCTAACCCTGTTTTGATAGTTCCATAAAATGTAGGCTTTAGAGATAGGTTTATTGTATCAGTTCTGTTTATCCTTAAATCCTGAGCCATGACAAAATCCAAAAGAAAAAATAAAGGGAAAAAAAATTTTAGATTATTTTTCAAATTTTGCTTCTAAGGCTTTGATTTGTTCTTGCATAGAATGAATTTCTTTGCTCATTTGTGCTGTAGCTGTAATTTGACTAAGCAAGATATAAATATTAATCATCATTAAAAAAATGGCAAACATCCCAATAAATACAACAATTTTAACTGCTCTTCTTGCTACTTGTAAAGAAAGTTTTATTTCTTGATGTTCAGACATTTTTTTCCTTTTAGATTCTAAAATTATAAGATATATTTTTAAATAAAATCCCAAGCCCCATTCCCAATACAGACACCACAACAATACAAGCTCCTATACTTAAATCATAAGCATAAGAGATAAAAAAACCACTCCACATAAAGATCAATGAAAGAATCCATGATAAAAACATTTGTGACCTTAAAGAAGAAACAAACATTGTTGCAATGTAAGCCGGGATAGAAAGAATTGAAAGCACTAAAATAAGTCCTGCTACGCCCATACTCATGACCACTCCAAGAGAAACAAGCACAAAAATAATGATATTAAAAACTTTGACATTGATTTTTTTAAGTTTGCAAAATTCACTATCATAGAAAATACTCAAAAGTTCTCTATAATAAACCCCAACAAAAAATAACAATACAACATCAAACACTCCAATGCTTACTATATCACTTGGAGCCACTGCAATAATAGAACCAAATAAATAGCTTGTAATATCACTGCTATATCCGGGTGTCAAATCGATCAAAATTATTCCAATTGCCATTCCCAAAGCCCAACTCGCAGCAATAAAAGTATCAATCCTATTTTTATATTTAGTAGTGGCATATACCATTAATAATGCCATTAACACTCCTGCAAAACAAGCTCCTAAAGTAGCATTAAATCCAAAATATAAAGCAACACCTACCCCTCCAAAAGCACTATGAGCTACCCCTCCTGTTAAAAACACAGTTTTATTTGAAACAACAATAGAACCAATCACCCCTGCACAAATGCTAATCAAAAATGATGCGATTAAAGCATTTCGGACAAAATCATAAGTTAAAAGCTCACTCATTGGATAACTTATTAATGATTTAATTCCTCCGGAGAAAGATCTTGATAAAATCTCTCTAAGTCAAAATTTGCCCCTAAATATGTAGTAATTTCTTGGACATCCACCAAAGCATTTTGCAAACAACTTGTAGCTCCCGGTGAAGGCGTCATATTAAAAGTAATCCCTTTATTGGTAGAGATTTTTTTCTCTCCAAGTTCAAGTTTCTTTTTAGTCCTATCAAGTACTTGAGGACGAACCTCTCCAAATCCTTCTGCATACTCAAGATCTTCAAGCTTCAAAGATGGAATAATTTTACGTGCATCTTTAAGGAATTTTCGTTTTCCAATATAAGGCAACTCAAAAACTATGTTTCTAAAAACATAATCACGAATTTCTTTATCAGAAAGCAAATCACAAGAAATTTTAAAAACTTCTTTATTTAAGTCCATTTTAAGCAACTCCATACTAATGCCTCCAAATAAATGCTTATTTCTTTCTAATTTTGGCATTGTAAGCGCTGTAGGTCCAATACGCGATTTGCCTTTAATAACCACATCGGGATCTCCATGCAAAGCAGCAAAAGGAAGTTTGGGATTTTGAACGGTATAAACCTTACCTCTAAGCAAATCAGGCACAAAATAAAAACTTCCTGCAACCGGCAAACACCCCAAATCTAAACCATAACCCATAGATTGTGCTAAAGGTAAAGAATAAGACCCTGCATCTACTAACACAAATTTTGCATGAATCTTGTCTGATCTATCTGATATAAGTGTATAACCACCGGCATGCTGCTCTATTTTTTTTACACGAAAATTCAAAAATACCTCGCCTTCAGGATTTATCTTTTTTGCCTCAGAAACAAAATTTTCAGCCAAAAGCTCCCAATTCATTGCAGACCAATCTTTTCTAAATCCTGAACCCTCAACATTTTCTAATCTATCTCCCCCATTTGTCCCCAAAATTATATTAGGCTCAATTTCTTTGATAATTTTTTTATCAAAAAACTCCAGATCGGGAAAAACTTCTTTGAAATTTTCATGTCTTTTTCTCATGAAGGCGCATTCTTCATCTCCCACACCAATAGCCATTTTTTGATTTTCAAAAATAATTTTATTTTGCAAATTTTTATTCATAGCATAACGTCTCACTTTAAAAGCAGAGAGTTTGACTTTTTTAGCTTTTTCAACAGTATAATTTGTCTCAATGGAGCCATCATGAATGGTTTGAGAATTTGCTTTCGCATTTGTGCTTATTTTTGCTAACTGATCGCATTTTTCTACAATGGCAACTTTTTTAATACTGCTATATTCACTCAAAACATAAAAAGATGCACATCCGGAAATACCTCCACCTATAATCACGACATCAAATTCATTTTCCATTTATCACTCCTAATTTGCAAATCTATCAAGCAGATCGACTTCACATATGTGCCCATTTGTATCTAAATTTACATTTGGAAGCTTATGCGTAATTACTTCTTTATTGACATAAAGAACTCTTGAAGCATATCCCAACAATATAGATATGTCATGGCTAATCACAATTATAGTATGAAAGGTATTAAAGTTTTTTAATATTTTATAAATTTCACTTTGAGTTTTTGTATCAATGCTTGAAGTGGGTTCATCTAAAATAATCAATTTTGGATTACCACAAAGTGCTCTAGCTATCAAAATCCTTTGCCTCTGTCCTCCTGAAAGCTCCGATATCCTATAGTGTGCTAAGTGTGCTACCCCTAATTTTTCAAGCATTTCAAAAGCAATATATGTTTCTTTTTTACTCACTTTATAACCTAAAAAACTTTTTTTCAAAAATCCCATTTTTACCACATCAATAGCTTGTATAGGAAAATCGCTATTAATAGTGGTGTCTTGGGGAACATAGCCAATCAAACTGTGAGAGTCGAACATCAAAGGATTAGGATAAACAATCTCTCCTTTATTTGGCTTTAATAACCCCAATAAAATCCGTATCAATGTTGTTTTTCCACCTCCATTAGGACCAATAACTGCCAAAAAATCTTTTTCCATGATTGAAAAATTTATATTTTCCAGCACATACTCATTCCCATAACGAAAAGACAAGGCTTTGCATTCAAGAAGTGTCATTGACTTATTTTTCCTTGTGTGGCAATCATTTTAGCTATATACACCATATTTTTTTCCCAATCCGGCGCGAGAGGATCGAGTTCCAACACCTTTAGTTTCAAATCATTTGCCAAAGATTGGATACGTTTCTTAGAAAATTGAGGTTGGATATAAATGACTTTAATATTTTTTTGTTGGATTAGCTTTCTCATTGCAATTAATTGTTTTGTTTTTGGTGATTTACCCTCATTTTCAAGTGCAATTTCTTCAAGCCCATATTCATTTGCCAGATAACCAAAAGCCGGGTGATAGACAACAAATATTTTTTGTGCATGAGGTTGCGCAAAAATTATCTTAATCTCTGAATCAATATTATCAATTTCTTTTAAAAATTTATTTAAATTATCTTTATAAATTAAATTATTAGATACATCTATTTGAGAAAGAACTTCATAGATTTTCTGAGCCTGGATTCTTGCAAATTTTATGGACAACCAAATATGGGGATCATGCTTTTGATGATGAAGGTTATTGCTATGGCTTGAGTTATGTGTTTGGAAAAGATTGAGGGCTTTGGATAAATCTACAAATTTCATTGTAGGATTCACTCCCATGAAACGATCATGCCACATCTTTTCAAACTCCATCCCCACACCCAAATAAATAGCAGCATTTTTAATAAGCTTGATTTGACTCGGAAGAGGCTCATATGTTTCCGGACTTCTCCCATCAGGGACCATTGCGCTCACATGGACATAATCTCCCCCAATCTTTTTAACAAAATAGATTTGAGGAATAACGCTCACAATCACATTTACTTTATTTGTTGCCCAAGAAAATGTTCCCAGCAAGAGAATAACTAAAAAAAATCTCACTCTTTCCCTCCGGAATTTTCAAGATGAAAAGCATAATCATATAAATCAGACATCCCTAATACTCTATCAATTAACATCTTTGATTTAAATAAAATTCCATTTTTTTCTTTTCCTACCCAAAGTGTTGTAATCACAGCTCCTCCCAAAATGTTTTGAGTTTTTGAAAATAAATTTGAAGTTGAGATACTCCAAGCGCTATGGGCAACTATTGCCCTACCTTCATATGTCCCTATATAAAGCATAATATGCCCCTTAAGCCATAAAATTGTCGCAAAAGGAGTGGCATGCTTGATGATATATTGCTCTTTTTGTTTAGCGCTCATTTTGCTCAAATCAATCATATTGTTTGCATATTTAGCTTGAGAAGCAGAATTTCTAGGCAACAAAATACCAAAATTAGCAAAACTATCCCTTGTAAAAGCAGAGCAATCTCTATTTTCCAAAGAACCTCCCCAGCCATAGCTTTCTCCCAACATAGAATTCACAATACCTGCCATGGCGATAGCATCCATTCTTTTTGGAAAAGGACTAAAATCCGAATCCTCTATTTTAGCGCTAATGAAAACCCCATACCCATCTAAATTTTTCTTATAAACATAAACTTCTTTAGCCATAGAGTCTTGTTTATCCGGATGCCCGGATGGCTTTAGGGCAAATATCTCTCCTATGCGCGCATCTGTTAAAAAATTGCCCTTAGGACCGTAAAGGGGTATTTTGTCTTGATTGGGAACTACATAGTTTTTTAATGACAAAAGATAAGTGATATCTTTTGGATGAATTCTGGCAATATCCCCTACCTTTACCCAACCATAAACAAAACTACTTTGAATATGCGCCCATCGTTTTGTAATATCATAATGAGTAATCAACACAGGAGTACCTTGAAAAATCAAAGAATTTTGCCATCTATCAAAAGGATAGCCGCTTGGAGAATTATATCGAGGTTTATCTGTAGGCACTGCACGCACATTAGTATCTGTTGTGATGATAGCTTTTATTGCAACACTTGGGTAATGCTCTATATCCATATCCGCATAAATTTTACTTGTGTATTCCAAAGAATTTTTCTTCAAATTCTCCCCATAACCAGGGCTTTTGAGCAAAGAAGGTCCTATCCAGAAAACTTCATTCTTATCTTGATTGACTTCCATAGTTGTCCAAGGTGAAAACCAAATTTTCAAATAGTTTTCTTTAAGATTTTCAAGTGCTTTGGGAGGTAAATGAATCTCTTGTCCTTGTTGGATATAAAAATTTGCATCTTGAGGGAGAGATAAATCTGCTAATGGAGCATTTTTACTTGCACACCCAACTAAAAATAATATTAAAAAAGATAAAAAAAGTGATTTCATATTTGCCCAAAAGTTTCTTTATACTCCCCTTCATCAAACCCAACAATTATCTTATCTCCATCAATTTTATCGATAATAGGACGCTTGAGCAACAAAGGATTCTCATAACAATATTTAATTTTAGCAGATAAATCTAAATTCATATTTTTTAGTCCTAACTTTTTATAAGTAGTACCCTTTGAGTTCAATACTCTATCAATTCCTTTATTTTCTACCCATCTGCGAATATCAGATAAGGTGGGTTTATGAATCTTTAAATCTATAAAATCATACTTTATACCCCTTGTTTCAAAAAAATCTTTTGCTTTCTTCACGCTACCGCAATTTTTAATCCCAAACATAAGCATTACCAATCTCCTTAAAAATAATTTTAGAAATTTACTTGAAATAATAATTTAACAAATTTCTTACACCTGTATCTATCATCTGATAAATACATTCAAAACCTTTGTTATCTTTATAGTAGTAAGGGTCTGGAATATCTGCATTTTCTAAACCAAACTTTCCTATTTTACAAACCTTTGATTTTTCAAACCCCATTTGGAGCAAATCTAAAACATTTGCTTTATCCATTCCTACAATTAAATCAAAACAAGAATCTGCATATAGACTTACTTTTCGACTTTTGAAATCCGAAATGTCAATATGATGATTTTTGGCTATTGCAACAGATCCCTCGCAAGGTTTTTGACCATTATGCCACCCTGAAGTCCCGGCTGAATCAATTTTTATATCCAAAAATAACTTTTGGGCATAATGTTTTGCGATCCCCTCAGCCAAAGGAGAACGACAAATATTTCCCAAACATACAAATAAGACTCTCATTTTTTCCTCAATATTAGATACTACATCAACAATTACTTTTTAAATTTTATTTAAGTATAATATAAAAATTATTTAAATACCAATCAATACCAAAGGGATTTGATGCAAGATACTCCACAAATTATACAAATGCAAACACATTTATTCCCTTTTTTGATTTCTATAGTTTTTCTCATTCTTCATTTTGTTGTTTATCGTGGGTTATTTTACCAACTTAGCCACTCAAAAATTGTGAAGAATTGTTTAAAATTTCTCATGATTATTAATTTCATTGGCAGTGTTTGTTATCTATTTTTAAAACAATACTCCTCCCTCCCTCAGTGGATCTATTTTTTATTATCTTTATCTATTGGGATTATTTTTTCATTATTTATTGCAACTGTTGTTTATCAGTTTTTGGCATTTTTTATACGCTTCATTATCCGCAAAAATAGACAAATAATCTACACCCGTTATCTCCAAGAACTTTTCATTCTTCTTTCCATCTTTTATATTGGCTATGGTATCTACAACGCCCAATCAATACTAATTCTAAAAAAAATCTCTATCTATGTTGCTAATTTAACTTTTCCATTAAAAATTGTCCAATTAAGCGATATCCATATTGGGGGATTAATACAAAAAGATTATGTTAAAAAAATTGTCCAAATCACCAACGAACAAAATCCTGACATTATCGTCCTCACAGGGGATATCATAGATACAAAATCATCAAATGTAATCCAAACTGTCGAAGAACTCAAAAATCTAAAATCAAGTTATGGTGTTTATTATGTGTTGGGCAATCATGAATACTTTTATGATATTGACAATATTGTCCAAAAAATGGAAAATCTGGGGTTTCATGTCCTTATCAATCAAAATATTACCATTACCCAAGAAAATAAACCACTTATTAATATAGCAGGTATTACAGATTTTATGGGCAATCGTCTGGGGTATCTGCGCCCTAATCTCCAAGAAGCACTCTTAAATCAAAACTCCCATGTCCCTACTATTTTGCTCTCTCATCAACCAAAAATTATTCATCAAACCCAAGATAAAGCTATCGATATTATTCTAAGTGGGCATACACATGGAGGGCAAATTTTCCCTTTTGGTTTGGCAGTTTTGTTGCAACAGCCCTATCTAATGGGATTACATAAACTTTCTTCTCATCAAGTATTATATGTCAATCAAGGAACAGGATTTTGGGGACCACCCATGAGAATAGGAACTCATTCAGAAATCACTCTCATAACTCTTTTACCAAAATAAATTTTTTATTCTCTAACAATTTCAAGCGCTTTAAGGAAACTCAATCCATCCAATTGCATCCCGGAAGTCATATTTTTAAGTGTGATTGTTTGGCTTATGTATTCATTTTCTCCAATCACTACAACAAACTCATGGCCTTTAGCGTGGGCATAACTAAATTGTTTTTTAAGCTTATTGACTTCAGGATAGACTTCTGTTGCTACTGTGCTCCGACGAAAAGATTCTGCAAGCTTATGGGCAAAAGCAAAATAAGCTTCCTGCATACAAACAATCAAAATACGAGCACTCGTTGATTTTCCACTCAATAAACCCAATTCTTCAAGTCCTGCCAAAAGTCTATCTATCCCTATTGATGCTCCAACCCCACTTAATTTTTCCTTAGAAAAAGTTCTTGTTAAATCATCATATCTTCCCCCGGAACATACGCTGCCTAAGCTTTTTAACCTATTCAATGTAGTCTCATACACAATACCTGTATAATACCCCAATCCCCTTGCAATAGAAAAATTTACTCGATAAGTATCTCTATCCATTTCAAGCTCTGAGAGAATTTCATACATCCGCTCTAAATCTTCAATTCCTTTTTTAAGTTCCTCATTCCAACCCTTCATTTGAGCAATTTCAGAAAAAAATTCACTCCCTGATCCAATTTGTTTGATACTTGTTGCCTCTAAGAGACCCTCAACTTTTTTATCTGTAATATTTAATTCTTTTTTCAATTCTGCACACACATTATCTTTGCCAATTTTATCCATTTTGTCAATAATTCTTAAAGTGGTATCAATACTTTTTTTCTCATGGATACCAAAATATTTGCAAATTCCATTCAAAATATCTCGGTGATTTAGCCAAATTGTAAATTCTTCGATCTCTAAAGAAGCCATTGAAGCATAAATAACTTGCACAATTTCAGCATCACAAACAATCCAATTACTCCCGATAAAATCAAAATCACATTGAGTAAATTCTCGATACCTTCCCCTTTGGGCTCTTTCACCCCTAAAAACATTCCCAATCACATAACGTTTAAAAGGCAAATCAACCTCATTGTGGTATTGAGAAATAAATCTTGCTAAAGGCACTGTTTGGTCAAAACGCAACGCAACATCTCTTCCCCCATGATCTTTAAATCGATAAAGTTCTTTTTGTATTTCTTCACTACCTTGCTTAATCAAAATATCAGCGTATTCAAGATGAGGAGTTTCAATAGGGACAAAACCAAAACTTTCGAATACCTTAGAAACTTTTGCCAATAACTTTTCTTTTGCCATAGCTTCTTTGGGTAATCTATCTTTAAATCCGCTTAAAGTTCTAGGGACAACTAACATACTTAAGTCTCTCCAAAATTTTTAGTCAATGCTTGAATTTTATCCACTTTTGTGTAAAATTCAGTTTAAGTTAAAATCTAAAAGGACAGGCTATTTGATGAAAATTTTATTACGATTGCCAAATTGGATTGGCGATGCTGTGATGGCAACGCCAACACTGGAATTGCTCAAACAAAAATTCCCTCAAGCCTCCTTCACGATCATTGGCACCCCTGCTGTTTGTGAGCTTTTTTCCAGAGATAAGTGTATTACTTCTGCTTTTATTGATCAAACCAAAAAAAATAAAAATAGAATTCTTGCCACTTATCAATTTGCCAAAATGATTGGCAAGCATGACATAGGTATTACCTTTACAAATAATATTTTCTCTGCTTTGCTTTTATTTTGGAGTCAGACTCCCATACGAATAGGTTATTCCAAAAATTTACGCTCGCTTTTTCTCACTTGCAAGCTCATTCCCCTTAAACAGATTCATCAGGTTTTATTGTATGCTTGTTTATTGGAACCTGTGTTGAAACTTGGCAAATCTGAAATTATCAAACAAACTCCAAAATTACACCTCATTGCTTCAAATAACCATTATCACAAGATAAAAACAAAAATAGGCATCAACCCCGGTGGAGCATTTGGGAGTGCAAAGCGATGGCTTAAGGAATATTTTGCTGAAACTATTTTATATTTTATTCAAAAAGATTATGAAATTGTCTTATTTGGGAATCAATCAGACATTGATTCTGCCAAAGACATTATAACAACCATTGAAAAGCTCTCTTTGAATAAGCAATTATTACAAAACATCACTAATCTTACCGGATTAACCACTATCCCTACGCTTATAGACACTATCAGCAAACTTGATTTATTTATTACCAATGATAGCGGTCCTATGCATATTGCAACAGCGCTTCAAATTCCATTAATTGCAATATTCGGACCCACAAACGATCAAGAAACTTCTCCTTGGTGCCATTCTCAAGCTGTTATTTTAAACAAAAAATTAGCTTGTTCTCCGTGCAAAAAACGTGTTTGTCCCCTAGTACACCACAATTGTATGAAGCTTATTACTCCTGATGAGGTCATCATAGAGGCAAATAAAATTCTTAAAAGGAATAACAATGATTGTTGATTTTGACCAAACAAGTCCCTTAATAAAATATAAAATCCTAGCCAATTGTATTACCCCCAGACCTATTGCATGGGTAAGCACTATAGACCAAAATGGTGTTGTTAATCTTGCTCCTTTTAGTTTTTTTTGCCCTATAAGTTCTGATCCTGTCGTATTTTCTATTTGCTTTACTCCCAAAAGTGATGGTTCGCCCAAAGACACATTTAAGAATATTACAGAAACAAAAAAAGCCACCATTTGCATGTGTAATCAAAAAAATCTTAAATCTCTTCAAGATTCTGCCGGTGAGCTTGAATATGGTATTTCTGAAGCAGTCAAATTTAACATTGATCTCGAAATAATCCAAAACGATTATCCCCCTATTATCAAAAATTCCCAAGCGAGTTTCATGTGCGAATTTTATGATATTTTAGAGATTGGAAAAAACTCCAAAACAATCTTGCTTGAATCAACAAAATGCTTCATTGATAATAAAATCTATACACAAGACCTACGCTTTACGCTTCAGAATGTAGGCAGAGTAGGCAAATATTATCAACTCCCCGGTTCTCTTATTGATCCTAAAAATCTCTAAGAAGTTTATGCACTCATAGCGCCCTTGCTTAGATAATCAATCATTTCAAGTTTTTGAACAAGCCGGCTAATGAGCCCTTTCATTTCTAAACTCAAATAATCATTTTGCATGATTTTATTAAACTCATCAAAATCCGGCTTAGGACTCTCTTTTGCCAAAAAATCTACCGCTATCATATCGTCATTGTTAAGAATACCTTCTTTGTGAAGTTTCTCCGATATGACAACAAAAGAATTCACATCTTTAAAACCACCTTTAATTTGATCTTGGAGTTCAATAATTTTCGTATATTCTTTAGAGGGAACAAAACTATCTTCAATAGGCTTGTGAAAATTATTTTCTAAAAGAGAAACTTCAGAATGAGAGTTATTTTGGGGTAAAGAAGGAGATAAAACATTCCGGTGATAAGATTGTGAAAAAATATCTTTTAAATCTGTAGAGTTATTTTGGATATTCATAGGGATCTCCTAAAGGTAGTTACTTAGCTAAAGCAAAAACCATACCTTTATATTCTTATATTAAGAGATTTTTTGCCCTCATTTATGAAAATTTCAATCAAAAATATCACTAAATTTGCCTCTCTCTTTTGCGCCTTTATTTGATTTAAGATATGTTTTTAATGGGTTTGAAAAATTTCTTATAAAAATAAAATATACCCAACATCAAAACGATACCAACCCCATAACCGCTCAAAAGCGATGTACTTAAACTTGCCACACCAAAGCTAATCATAGCCACTACAGCAACTGTAGTGGCATAGGGAAATTGTGTGATAAAATGACTTTGCACTGAGCAACCCGCCCCTGTTGCCGAAAGAATCGTTGTATCAGATATTGGAGAAGCGTGATCTCCATATACTGCCCCAGCTAACACAGCTGAAATCGACAAAAGAATATCTCCTCCTGAAGCACCTACCACACTAACTCCTATGGGAAGCATAATCGCAAAAGTCCCCCAACTGGTCCCTGTAGCAAAAGCAATAAATCCTGAAATCAAAAACAAAATCACAGGCATCATTACAACCATATCTTGAGATAAAAACTCTTTGCTTAAATTCGCCAAATAAATCCCTGTTTGCATATCATCACGGATAACAGGTCCTATTGCCCAAGCCAAAATTAAAATCAAAATTGCAGGCAACATACTTTTAACACCATTTACTGCAAGATTAGCCAGAGAATCTTTGCGTATATGTTTGATTGAAACTAAAAAAGCTATCACAAGAGCAAATAAACCACCATAAAATAAAGAAAAAGCCGTATTGGTATTTTTGAGCATATCCAAAAGTTTCCATTCTTTTCCCACATCATATCCTGTCCATAAAATCATAGAACCAATTGAAATAACCAAGACTATCACAGGGATTACAAGTAGCCATACTGAACTTGAATATTTATTCAAATCATCATCGCGGAGTAAATCTGTAACCCCAACGTTTTTATATTTTTTCATCGCAGGGAGATTGATTTGCCAATATATAGTTAAAAATACTGCTAAAAGCGCAAACCAAGCATAATAATTACTCCATACGCTGCTAATAAGCACAAACAATCCATCGCCAACAGATGGAGGAACACTACTTTGCATAATCCCTATGATATAGGCTCCCCAACTTGAAATGGGCATCAAAATACAAACAGGAGCAGAAGTTGAATCAATAACATACGCAAGTCTTTCTCTGGTAGAGTGGTTTGCATCATTTAAAGATTTTGAAATTTGCCCTACTGTCAAGGCATTAAAATAATCATCAATAAAAATTACAATCCCGGCAATAAAGGCGACAAATTCAGAACCTTGGGGACTTTTTATACGCTGTCGTGCCCATTTTACAAATGCATTCACAGCGCCTGAGTGAGAAATAAGTTGAGAAAGTATGCCCAGAATAATCAAAAATCCAAATACATATACACTTTCCCAACTGATTACTAAGCTTGTCTTGCCTTCCTGATTGTGTTGTATGCTAAAAAGTACAGAGGATATTTTTTCATAGATATAAACAAAAATTCCAATAAAATTATCATAACTTACCATTACCCCACCAAGCACCACTCCTAATAACAAAGAAAGCACCACTCTTTTGGTGAGAAAAACCATAACAATTACACAAACCGGAACCAATAAACTCAAAGCAGAATGGGCATAATCCATAAAATTCCCCCATAAAAATTTTATGCAATCATACCAAAAAAAGATAGCAGTTTAAAATCCAAAAAGCTTAGCTTAAGACTTTGGTTGAGGATTATTTCCCTTAGCTAAATCCTGCATCCTTTGAAGTTCGTCTTTTTTTGAGGCTAATTCTGTTTCAATTAATCTTAACTTCATTTCTGCTTTTTTAATACGATCAGCCTTACCTTTTGCTTGAGCTTGAGTTATTTTTGACTTTGCTTCAATCACCTTATTTTCAAGCTTTTGGACATCAAGTTCAAGTTCGCTTAAAACGATATTATCTTTGCAATGATCTCGTAATTCTTTCAAGGCTTTTTGCAAACCTGAAATCTTATCTTTATGATTATGTTTGGTTGCATAATCAATCTGAGAAAGCACATCTTTTTCTTTAAAATCACAGACAGGTCCTGCTATCAAAATACCACAAGCTACAGCACTTAAAATAAAAAATTTCTTCATTTTTTCTCCTAAAAATTATTTTTTAAAACATAGAATTATAGCCTAATTTCTCCTAAAAATTTAAAATAAATCATACTAAAGATTATTGTCTTTGTGTTTTTAATAAATCTTTCATTCTCAAAAGCTCTTGTTTAGCAGCAATGTATTCAAGATTTGCAATTTTGAGTTGTATGCTTGTTTGTCTGATTTGATGCGCATTGCCCTCAATTTGTGCGTTATTAAAGTTTGTCCGGGCTTGTTGGAGATTTTTTTGAGTTATTTGAATATTTTGGTTGATTTCTGCCAAAATATCAGAATCTTTGCAAGTTTTTTGAAAATCTGACATAGTTTTTTCTAGTTTTTTGACCTTTTGGGATAAATGATTTTTTTTTGCATAATCAATCTGAGCTTTAAAATCATTGAGTTTATATTTGCACACCGGACCTGCATATACAAAAGAACTCCATAGGAATATAATAAAAAAAACCTTCAAAACCATCTTTGTTGCCTTTTATTTTTAAATGCCTCAATAACATATGCAATTATATAAAATATGAATAAATCTTTAATAGAAGATATTTGTAAAAATAAAAGAATGCGGAAAAACTAAAATTTAATAAATTCAATGGCCGGGAGAGAGGGATTGCAAAACTTTATAAGTCCCTATTTTATGTGGTTTAAGGTTAAAATTAGTTTCCAAATAGCATTAAATACCTTATGCCGAGTGTTTTTAGAGGTATAATCCGGATCATAGCCTTATAGTCGCCTATTTTAGGACATTCTAATTTTACTGGTTTTCACTTTGTTTTAAATCTAAAAATTATTCTATAGAAGCTATTATTAAAATTAATTTTAATAATAGCTCAACATTAAAAGCGCAATCGCTCAAATCCCTGCTCCAAAAATCAAAAGAATGGTTTTCCTCTGTAATGCTATAACCTGGAGGTTCTCTTAGCCATTTGTCTTTGTCTTCTATCGCCCAAGGTCTCCAATAGGTTTGATACATCGAACAAGCACATTGGGCTTTGAAGGGCATGCAGATATAAAATATCTTAAAGCCTTCTTTCTTACATTCTTGGAGGGTTTGTTGCACAAACTTTGTGGTTTGGTTATATTGGGCTTCATAATCCAAGTGATAAATAAAGAGATTCTTTTTTGTTTTTAATTCGGGTTTGTGTTTTAAATATTCACGCACAAGATGGAGGAGTATGGTGCTATCTTTACCCCCGCTGAAACTAATGCAGATATTTTTAAAGTTATCCAATACAAACCATAGCCGACCTTTTGTGGCTTCAAGGACATTTATATCCAAATATTGTTTTGAGCTTTCCGAATATTTCTCATCAATGATTTCTTCTTGAAAAACTTGCATTTCCATGTTATGGTACCTCGCTTTTAAAAAATTGGAATGTTGTCTCCACTCCATAAAACCCACTTCCGTTCAATAGAAGCGGGCTCCGGCAATGGTTAGAGTCTTTCTTGGAATGTTTTTATCTTCTTCTCAAGCTTATTTAATCGCCACTCATTCACCCCAACCCAACCTGCTAAAATAATGATTAGCAAAAATTCTAAGTCCATTTGCGTCTCCTGTGGTATAATTGGCTAACACAATGATTAAGCAACCCCGTTAAACGGGGTCTCTTCTCCAAAAGAAGAGTTTGCAAATCGCTATCAAATAGAAGACAATTTGCAGGATTAGTGCGAATAATCTTAGCTTTTTCATTGTGTTCCCTTTCTTTTGGATTTCAAAAGTCTTTTTAAATCTTTTTTATGACACGTTTTATAACACAATTATGTCTTTATTTGAATTTCTTGATAGAATTTTCTCATCAAAGTCAAGATTAGCAAAATTTTAACTTTTGAGAGATTAACTTCTGAAGTTTCAAAACATCAAGATAAGTAAAATTTATTTTAGATACCCCTCATTAAGATTTTATAGCAGAGTTCCGGATTGAAATAATAATAAGAATATTTTAGTGATTTATGGTTAGTTTATTATAAAAAATAATATTTGATTTAAATATAAATAAATTTATTTTATATATTTTAAATTTTTAACTAAAATCTAAAATATTTCATCAAAAGACAAAAGTAAAATTTTTAGGGATTTTAGTTTTTATTTTGGTAGCTTAAATTTTAAGGCTAAAATATTTTAGCCTGCATTTGAGGATTTTAATATTTTTAAAGAAGAGTTATTTGTTTTTTATCCGGATTTTAAGTTATAATTTTTGATAAATCATTGTGCTATTTGCATTGCCAAAATACACTTATTGAAGATAAAATAAGAACACCTGAGAAAGAGTAGTTATGAGTTATACACATTTACATTTGCATACAGAATATTCTCTCCTTGATGGGGCTAATAAAATCAAAGCCCTTGCCAAAAAAATCAAAGCTTTAGGAATGAAAAGTGTCAGTATGACCGATCATGGCAATATGTTTGGAGCTATTGATTTTTATATGACGATGAAAAAAGAAGGTATTAAGCCTATCATTGGTATTGAAACTTACCTTCATAATGCCCAAGATTTGGCAAGCAAAGAATCTAAACAACGTTTTCATCTTTGCCTTTATGCCAAAAATGAAGAAGGTTACAAAAATCTGATGTATTTAAGTTCTATGGCTTTTATTGAGGGATTTTATTATTATCCCAGAATCAACAAAAAAATATTGCGTGAGCATTCTGCAGGGCTTATTTGTTCCTCAGCATGTTTGCAAGGAGAGGTAAGTTGGCAACTCAATACCAATAACCCTAGAAATATTAAGTTTGGTGCAAAAGGCTATGAGATAGCCAAGGAAGTCGCACTTGAATATCAAGATATTTTTGGGGATGATTTTTATATAGAGATTATGCGCCATGGGATTGCCGATCAGGCTTTTATTGATGAACAATTAATTAGAATTTCGCTACAAACAGGGATTAAACTTATTGCCACTAACGATACACATTATACCAACCAAAAAGACGCAAATGCTCAAGAAGTCGCAATGTGTGTAGCAATGGGAAAAACACTTGATGACAAAGATAGGCTCAAACATTCTGTACAAGAATTTTATGTCAAATCCCCCGAACAAATGGCGAAACTTTTTGCAGATATACCTGAAGCTCTCAAAAACACAGAAGAAATTGCCCAAAAATGTAATCTTGAAATTGATCTCAAAGATGAAAAACATAACCCTCCCACACCTCCAAAGTTTAAATTTACCCAAGAATATGCTAAAATAGAAGGGCTTGATATCAATGATGATGCGAGTTATTTTGCCTACAAGGCCAGAGAAGGACTGCAAGAAAGATTAAAGATTATTCCCCAAGAAAAATATCAAATCTACAAAGACAGATTAGAGCAAGAAATAGAAGTCATTAATAAGATGAAATTTCCCGGCTATATGTTGATTGTATGGGATTTTATCAAATACGCAAGGGAAAATGGCATTCCTGTAGGACCAGGCAGAGGGAGTGCAGCGGGTAGCTTAGTAGCATTTTGTCTCAAAATCACCAATATTGATCCTCTTAAATATGATTTGCTTTTTGAACGATTTTTGAATCCTGAACGTGTGTCTATGCCTGATATTGATACAGATTTTTGTCAAAGACGTCGGGGTGAAATTATTGAGTATATGATTAGAAAATATGGCAAATATAATGTTGCCCAAGTTATTACTTTTGGTAAAATGCTTGCAAAGGGTGTTATCAGGGATGTGGCAAGAGTGCTGAACATGCCCTATAAAGAAGCTGATGACATGGCAAAACTCATTCCTGATAAGCTGGGGATTACGCTTCAAAAATATGAAAAAAATGGAGAATGGGTAGATGGGGCATGGGAGCTTGAACCTAAGCTTTCAGAACTGACTCAAAACAATCCTCTTGCTAAAAAAGTTTGGGATTTTTCACTCATGCTTGAAGGACTCAATCGCAATGCAGGCAAACATGCAGCTGCTTTGGTGGTTGATAGCGAAAAAGAATTATGGCACAAAACTCCTCTTTATACAAGCGACAAAACAGGCGGGGCTATTGTAACGCAATATTCGATGAAATATCTTGAACCTGTTGATTTGATCAAATTTGACTTTTTAGGTTTAAAAACACTCACTGTGATTGATGATGCGCTTAAGCTTATTTCACAACGATACCAAAAGAATTTGGATTTTTTGACGATTGATACTGACGATCCTGAAGTTTATAAAACTATGCAAAGTGGCAACACAGTGGGCATATTCCAAGTAGAATCAGGAATGTTTCAAGGACTTAATAAGCGTTTGAAGCCTTCCGGCTTTGAAGATGTGATTGCTATTATTGCTTTGGGGCGTCCCGGTCCTATGGAGTCAGGCATGGTTGATGATTTTGTGAATCGCAAGCATGGAAGTGAGCCTATCAAATATATGTTTCCTGAACTTGAATCTATCTTAAAGCCGACATATGGAACTATTGTTTATCAAGAGCAAGTTATGCAAATTGTCCGGAGCATTGGAGGTTTTTCATTAGGAGAAGCAGATTTGATCCGTCGGGCAATGGGAAAAAAAGATGCCCAAATTATGGCAGATAATAAAAATAAATTTGCTTTGGGAGCTCAAAGCAAAGGATTTGATAAACAAAAAGCCGAAGAGCTTTGGGATTTGATTGTTAAATTTGCAGGGTATGGGTTTAACAAATCTCATTCCGCAGCTTATGCAATGCTGACTTTTCAAACTGCTTATTTAAAGACTTATTATGAATATGAATTTATGGCTGCAATGCTGACAAGCGAATCAGACAAAATAGAATCTGTGGCTAAATATATTGATGAAGTTAAACTTTTGGATATGGAAATTATTCCTCCCCATATCAACACTTCTATGCTTGATTTTAGTGTGGGTGATTTTGAAGATGAAAATACTAAGCCTGTCAAAAAAATTATTTTTGGATTGAGCGCCATTAAAGGGGCAGGAGAAGGACCTCTAAAAAATATCATTGAGGTCAGAGAAAGTGGGGGTAAATTCAAAAGTTTAGAAGATTTTATTTCCAGGGTTGATTTTACTAAACTTACCAAAAGAATTCTGGAACCTCTTATAAAAACAGGGAGTCTGGATGGGCTTGGTTATACGCGTGCGACAATGCTAAAAAATATTGATAAAATTTGTGAAATAGGGAGATCAAAAAATAAACTAAAGGTAGAGGGAACACTATTAGAAGGGATTTATGAATCTGAAGAAATACAAACAATTTCTCTGGATTTAAAACAAGAAGATGAATATGATGCAAAAATTTTACTGGATTATGAATATGAGTGTTTGGGAATTTGTGTTTCAGGGCATCCTTTGGACGAATTTGCCAAAGAAATCAAGACAATCAAAAATGTAGCCAAAAGTGTAGAATTAGAGGATTTAGAAGTTGGTTCAAATATAATGCTTGTAGGTAAAGTCCTTGATATCAAGAAAAAGGTCAGCAAATCAGGAAATGTCTATGGCAAGGCAGATATTCTGGATCTCTATGGTAAGATTGAATTGATGTTGTTTGAAAAACACCTTCAAGAGCTAGATAAATTTGATATTTCCAAGCCCTTAGCCTTTAAGTGCAAAATTGAAGAGCGTGAAGAAAAAATACAATTGCGTTTGTTTGAAATTATGGACTTAGAACAAGCAAAAAAAGTAAAAAATAAACTTGAGTATAAAGTTATTGAACAAAAAGAAGAAGAGAGCATACCTCTTGATATGAAACCCCAAGATTTTAACGATGCTACTTGTCCTTTGGCAGTGGTGTTAAAGAAGAACACTCAAATAAGTTTGATTGAAAAACTCAAGATAGAAGCCAAAAAATTTGAAGGCAAACGCGAGCTTCAAGTACTCATTGATGACACAGAAAGAAAATATAAATTTATAAGTAATCTCAAGGTAAATACAAAAATTAAAGAAAGTTTTTGCGAACTTGAATGGTTAGATATATTATGAGATTAAATCAGTTCATTTCTCATCATACAAAATATTCTCGCAGAGAAGCTGATTTGTTAATTAAAGAGGGAAGAGTCAATATTGAAAAAACTAAAGCCGGTTTTCAGAGTATTTTGAAAGAAGGACAGAGGGTTTTTATCGATGGCAGGTATGTTAAGCCCAAAGAAGAAGATTTATATACAGTGATTGTTTATCATAAGCCTAAGGGTGAGATTGTAAGCAAAAAAGACGATAGAAATAGGCGGGTAATTTATGACACATTAGATAAGAAATACGCACATTTTGTCCCGGTAGGGAGACTTGATTTTGCATCAGAGGGCGTTTTATTGCTCAGTGATAATAAAAAGGTTGCCCAAGCCCTAATGGAAAGCGATTTGGAGCGTGAATATATTCTTAAAATTAATGGAAAAGTTACCAAAGAAATATGCGAGGGAATGGTTAATGGATTAGAACTTAACGATGCCAGAGCAGGCGCGCATGAGAAAAGCCGGATTCAAAAAATGCGTTTTGCACCTTTTGTAAAATATGAAATAAGCAAAGATGATGTGCATTTTTCTAAACTTAAAGTATGCATCCATGAAGGAAAAAATCGTGAGTTACGTAGATTTTTTGCTTATTTCAAAAGAGATGTGCTTGATTTACGACGTATTCGTTATGGTTGGATTCATTTAAATGCCTTGCCTGTAGGAAAAACAAGATTTTTAAATAAAGACGAATACAAAAGACTTCATCATTTTATGAATAAATAAATGATGTAAATTTTGATATAAGCAAAAAATATATATAATTTTGGCTTTAATTTATCTCAATAAGGAACAAGATGAAAAAATTGATTTTTATTTCAGCAATACTTGGAGTATTTTTTTATGGTTGCAGTGATCCGACTGCCCCAAAAGAAGGAGATAGCACAGAAATTTCTACTCTTAAGACAAATTGCGTCGCAGGAGATTTGGAGAGTTGTGCAAATTTAGGCGCAAAATACGCCTTAGGACAAGATATTTCCAAAGATATAAATGCTGCAAAGGAATTATTTGATAAGTCTTGCAAAGGAGGTAATCCTACGGGTTGTTACAATTTAGGCGTGATTGATCGTGATAAACAAGACTACAAAAAAGCAATGGAGCGTTTCAAAGATTCTTGTGAAAAAAATTTTGGTCAAGCTTGTTATAGTATTGGCATAATGTATAAAAATGCCGAGGGAGTTACTCAAGATTTAGATTATTCTGCAAGCATGTTTTCTAAAGCTTGTGATTTGGGCAACCCTTATGGTTGCTTGGATGCTTGTGCATTTTATAAAGATGATGCACAAGGAGATAAAGCATTGCCAATGTGTCAAAAAGCTTGTGAATTAGGAAATGGAGCCGGTTGTTTTAATGCAAGTGATTTGTATTTTACAAAATATAAAGATATTGGAAATACTCTTGCATATTCAAAACGAGCTTGTGATTTAGGTGTTGGTGTAGCTTGTTCAAATGTAGCCTTTTTATATGCTGAAGGAAAGGTTATTCATCAAGACATTAAAGAAGCAATAAATTATTTCAAAAAAGCTTGTGATTTGGGCAATAAACAATCTTGTGAAAATTATAAAACACTTGAAAATACTCTCAATAAAAGCAAAAATGCTAAAGATACAAAAAATAAAAATACCACTCAAACAATAAAAGGTATTAAAAAAGATTGATTGTTAATTCTATTTTATAAAATTATTGAACAAGTTAAGGTTTATTTTTTCTAGTTTGAAGTAGAATACCCATAAAACTTCATAGAAAAGGTAAATGATGTTAAATGCAAGAAAGTCCGTGATTGCAAATAGTTATTTTAATGGGATAATTTTGGTGGGAGCAATATCATTTGCTGCATTATATTTTGCTGATATTGATATTGTAAAAGCTTTGCATTTATCACCCTTATTGATTGGTGTTATTATTGGAGCGTTAGCTTCATCAGTCTTTAGAAGATCGAGAAAATCTACAGAGCGTGGCGTTTCTTTTAGCGCCAAAAAACTTCTGAGATTCGGTATTATTTTATATGGTTTTAATGTAACGCTAGGCGAGATTACAAGTGTAGGCGCACCCGGAATTATCATCTCTTTTATAGTTGTTGTTATTATTTTTGCAGTGGGGACTTATATTGGTGTGAAATTTCTTGGTCTTGACAAAGATATCGCTATGCTTGTAAGTGGAGGAAGTGCTGTATGTGGGGCTGCAGCTGTTCTTGCTCTAGAGGCTTCAATCAAATCTGAACCTTATAAAGGTGTCATAGCAGTAGGGACAGTTGTGATATTTGGCATTATCGCAATGTTTTTATACCCCATACTTTACAATATTGGTATTATTCCTTTAACTCATACACAAGAAGGGATTTATATTGGGGCTACACTTCATGAGGTAGCAAATGTTGTAGGGGCGGCCAGTTCAATTTCTCCTGAAGCTGAAGGAGTAGCTGTAACGATTAAAATGATTCGTGTTATTTTATTGGTGCCATTGCTTTTGGTAATTCCTTATTTGATTGCTCATAATCCACATGGGGGCAATCGTAGAAAATTGCATATTCCATGGTTTGCTTTTGGATTTTTGGCTATGGTAATTGTCAATTCTTATATTTCTTATTTAGCTCCTAAATTTATAACTGAGGAAAAACTTTCTGAAATTATTGAAATACTAAAATATCTTTGTAATGTAAGTTTGGTGTTTGCAATGGTTGCCTTAGGACTTCAAGTTGATTTGAAGAAATTTTTAAGTTCAGGAGGCAAAGCATTTACACTTGCATTGATATTGTTTGCTATCCTGATAGTAGGCGGATTTTGCCTGGTAAAATTTTTTATATAAACAAGGAGAATAAATGATTGAAGTAATTGATAGAAAAAAATTTGAGCAAGTAACCAAAGAAGGGAGTGTCATTGTTGATTTTGGAGCTAATTGGTGTCCGGATTGTCGCAAAATTGAGCCAATTATGGAAGTGTTAGCAAAAGAATATGCAGATAAAATAAAAATTTATAAAATCAATATTGATGCCCAAGAAGCCCTAAAAGATGAGCTGGGAGTGCGTAGAATCCCTACATTGATTTTTTACAAAGATGGAAAAGAAGTGGGAGAAAGACTTGTAGAGCCTGATAATAAAGTCTTAATAGAGACAGCTTTAAAGAAAATTCTATAATTCGATTATCCTTTATTTCGAAAAATTTGAAGGTTGGAAAGAAACTGAGAGTCTAGATAGAAGGGAATTTGATTATAAAAATTATTCAAAAATCAGTTAGAAGAAGATAAATTTAGTTTTTTAATAAATTGGCGGTAATTTTTGGGCTTTGATGGAATAAGTATTTTAGTACCTTGTTTTTTGAAGTTTTTGAATAAGTTGAGTATTTTATAATTCTAAATATTAAATAGTTTATAGTTTTGATGGTATGGTAAATAAGATAAGATTTGATAATAGGGCTTTACCAAAAAAAATTAAGAAATCAATGCCGACTTTATGGGTTATTATATTTTTGCAATATTTTATTTCCTCCAAAATTTTTGTGGCTTTTGATATAGTAGAAAGTATTTTTGTAATCAAAGCTAAGAACTTGAGCATGAAGCATTAAAGTAGGCGTTTGAGAATCTAGAAATTTTTGATTGAGATAATCTCTAGCGCTTTGTTTGCTGACTCCATAAAGAGATTCACCAATGATTTTATGACCAATTTGAGCAAGATGAATTCTGATTTGATGGGTTCTGCCTGTAATGGGGATAACCTTTAGAAGGGTAGTATCTTTTATCTTGTCATAAAAAATAGGAAAAATTTTTGTTACAGAAGGTTTGCCTTCAGGAGAAATAACACATTGAATCTTCAAGTCTTCATATTTATCTGTTTTGCGGGGAACTTTGATGGGAAGGTCTATTGTCTGAGGTGTTTGTATATGCCCTTGGACAAGAGCGATATATTGTTTGCAGATATGCTTGGTTTCAAAAAGATTTTTAAGTTCTGCTTCATGTTGTTTTTTTCTTGAAGCCATGATTAAACCACTTGTTTCATAATCAAGTCTATGGACAGGATTGGCTTGTTTCCCGAATTGTGATTTGATAACATCACACAAACTAGGGTGTTTAAAATAGCCCTTTGGGTGGATTAATAATTTTGATGGTTTTTCATAGATAACGAAATCAGGAGCAATAAAAATAGGTGCAAGATTGAAGTTATGAGGTTCAAAGTAGGTTAAATGAACTTTTCCTTCTATAATTTGAGATTTATGAACAGGCAAATCATTTTGTTTGAGTCTTTGTTTGTCCAGATGCTTTTGTGCTTCTTTTTGAGAGCATTGGAGAGTTTGCATTACAAATAAAAAAGCCTTTTTGGGACTATTAAGCGTGAAAGCTTTCGTTACAAAGGGCATTTTTGAATTGTTTTGACAATCATCAAAGCACAATTACTAAAGCTGTCTTTTTGCACACTAAAGTTAATATTGACTTGATCATTCTTTTCATAAAATTTTTCACAAAAAAACACCATTGCTTTTTGTTTGCGATTATAGACATCAAATTCGAGTTTTTGATGAAGGGCTTTGAGAGTTTGGGCAGAGGCGATTGTGAGATTATTGCAAGTAAAATGAGGCTGAGGATTTCCTTGCCCATAGGGTTCAAATTGATCTAATATTCTTAGAAGTTCTCCATCAATTTCTTCAAGATTTAAAACACCCAATGTTTCTGATATCTCTGCTTGTTTTACTTGAGGCATTTGGAAGTTTTTGAGAGATTCAAAAAAAGGCTCTAAATTTCGTTGATTTATTTGGAGTCCTACAGCTTTTGTGTGCCCTCCAAATTGAATAAAAAACTCTGAATGAGCATTGAATGTTTCTATTAAGTCAATATTGTCATAACTTCTAGCGCTGCCTTTGAGAATATCCTCTTTTTTACTCAAAACAATTGCAGGTCTTTGATAGGATTGCGCGAGGGTGGCAGCTACAATTCCCAAGACTCCTTCATGCCAATTCTCTCCATAAGCTAATATGCAATTTTTGCTTATTAAAGAAGTTTCTTGAGCGAGAAGAAGAGTATCTTTGGCAATAGTTTTTCTCTCATTGTTGCAAAGATAGAGTTCTTTGTAGAATTTTGCAGCTTCTTGTTCGTTATTAGAGAGTAAAAGTTGCAACGCTATATTTGCATCCCCCATTCTCCCGGCACTATTAATCAGCGGAGCAATATAGTGGGCAATGTCTGCGGCTATGATATTTTTAGTCTTAAGATGTCTTTTTAATGCTTTGTTGGCAGGGGAATTAGAATCTTGAAATTTTTTTAACCCAATTTTAACAAGAAGTTTATTGACTTTGGTTAAGGGCATCATATCTGCGATGGTTGCAATACAAACAAAATCAAGCAAATCAATCAAAGAAATTTTTAAACCCAGCTCTATTTTAATAGCATTACACAAATACCATGCTACAGCAGCGCCACAAATTTCTTTTTGAGGAAAGAGACATTGTGTTTGTTGAGGATTGATAATTGCGTTTGCTTGGGGTAGTTTGTCTTTGATACTATGGTGATCGGTAATGATAAAAATAATCCCTTTTTGCAAGCAATATTCCCCACATTCAAAAGCGCTGATACCATTATCTACGGTAATGACTATATCAGCAGGATTTTTTTCTAATATTGATTGGCTAACGCCATATCCATCGCTAAAACGATTGGGAATAACATAACTAATATTTGGGTAATCAATCAAAGAAAAAAATCGCATCATCAATGCAGTTGATGTGATCCCATCAACATCATAATCACCTACAATAAGAATCTTTTTGTCTTCTTTAATAGCTTGTGTAATGATGATAGCAGCATTTTGTGCATCTTTGAGTTTGTGAGGATGGGGCAATTGGCTGGGAGATACAAATATGTCATCTTTAAATCTCTGCGCCAAAAGTTGTTGGATAGTTTGCTTATTTAAAGAAGGATTCATTTATTTTGAAATTCTAAAGTTTTTTTAACAAACTCTAAGATAATAGGATTGGGACTTTGGAGTCTTGAAGTGAATTCCGGATGGAATTGCACGCCTACAAAAAAGGGATGGTCTTTGAGCTCTATGGCTTCAATAAGCCCATTGGCAGATTCTCCACTAATGAGCATCCCTTGAGACTCCAAATTGGATTTATATTTTGGATTGGCTTCATAGCGATGGCGATGCCTTTCTTTGATATCAAGATGATTATTGTAAGCTTTAGCAAGTTTAGAATCTTTTTTGATCTTGCAAGGATATTCTCCCAGTCGCATTGTGCCACCCATAGGGGATTGATGTGTGCGAATTTGTTCATTGCCTTGCTGATCAATAAAATCTTCAATTAAATAAATAAATGGATTCTTTGTGCGGGTATCAAATTCTGTTGAATTTGCATCATGGATACCCAAAACATTACGTGCAAATTCTATGATTGAAAGTTGCATCCCTAAACAAATTCCTAAAAAAGGTATTTTATTTTCTCTAGCATATTTAATGGCTTCAATTTTTCCATTTACCCCCCTTTCTCCAAAACCACCCGGTATCAAGATGCCATCTGCATCTTCAAGCACAGAAAGATCGCTATCATAAAGATTTTCACTATCAATCCACTTGATATTGACGCGAGTATCCATATTTGCTCCGGCATGAACAAGGGCTTCTGTAAGGGATTTATAAGATTCTTTGAGGCTTAAATATTTCCCCACAAAACCAATTGTAATTGAATCTTTTGGAGAAATAATTTTTTTAACAAGCATGTCCCATTCATCCATTTTGGGTTTAAGATTTCCAAGTCTGAATCGCCTGGCAATAGGGGTAAGTATATCTTCCTTTAAGAAATTAATAGGGCATTTATAAATACTTTCTGCATCTTCGGCAACAATCACGCTATCATCATCTACATCACAGCTAAGGGCTAGTTTTTTCTTCAATTCTTTGCTTAAGGGTTTTTCGCACCGTGCTAAAATAATTTGAGGTGAGATACCTATGCGACGGAGTTCTTGGACAGAATGTTGTGTGGGTTTTGTTTTGAGTTCTCCGGCAGCCTTGATAAGAGGAATAAGTGTTACATGGATACTGATGACCAAATCATTGCCAAGTTCGTGTTTCATTTGTCTCATTGCTTCTAAATAAGGCATACCTTCCATATCTCCTACAGTCCCTCCTAATTCAACAACTAAAAAATCACTATTTAAGCTGGCATTTTTAATACGATTTTTAATTTCATCTACAATATGTGGGACAATTTGAATGGTTTTGCCCAAATATTTTCCATGCCTTTCGTTTTCGATAACAGAGAGATAAACTTGTCCTGTTGTAAAATTATTTTGTTTGGAGAAATTCGTATTCAAAAACCTTTCGTAATGACCAATATCGAGATCGGTTTCTGCTCCATCAAAAGTTACAAAGACTTCTCCATGCTCCAATGGACTCATTGTGCCCGGATCAACATTAATATAAGGATCGATTTTAAGGATAGAAACTTGATAACCGGAATGTTTAAGTAATGTAGCAATAGAAGAAGATGAAATCCCCTTTCCAAGCGAACTTAACACCCCACCGGTAACAAAAATATATTTAGTGTATTTCATGTTTGCTCTCTTAAATTTTTTTATTATCTTAGTAAAATCGTGGTTAAAAGTGATTTAATTTCAAAAGGATTTATGCTTTTAGTGTAGAATTTTTTAAAATTAAAAGTGGATGGTGTATATGCTCTATTTGTTAGGATTTATCTTTATTGTTTTTTATACATTCCCTAGCATTGTTTTGTCTTGCCTTCAATTCAAGCATATCAATTCTCATATCAATAAAAATCCCATTATCTTATCTCCAAAGGACTGGCAGGAGGCAGGAGAGTATTCTTTGGCGAAGCTTAGAGTTTCTATTATTCAAAACATTATTGAAGCAGTTGTTTTTGTTTTGTGGATTGGAATTGGACTTTTTGGGCTTGAGAATTTTCTTAAAGAGTGGGATATTTTTGAAAATGTATATTTTTTAACATATGTTTTGATTTTCCTAATTATTGGGGCAATTATTTCTATTCCAATGAGTTTTTATGTAACTATGAAATTAGATAAAAAATATGGTTTTGCTAAAGGCACTTTGAGTTTGTTTATAAAAGATACATTAAAAGAATTTGCAATGCTTATAATCATAGCCGGTATTGTGGTATTTTTATTGATTGAAATTATAGAAAATTTTTATTATTGGTGGGTGTATAGTTTTTTATTGGTTTTCATGCTGGCCATTTTAGCAAATGTGCTTTATCCTATTTTGATTGCCCCTATTTTTAATAAATTCACATCCTTAAATGATGATAATTTACGCGAACAAATAGAATATATGATGAAAAAGGTGGGGTTTAGGGCAAGTGGAATTTTTGTAATGGATGCCAGTAGGCGTGATGGTAGGCTAAATGCTTATTTTGGAGGTTTGGGAAAATCTAAGCGGGTAGTTTTATTTGATACTCTTTTGCAAAAAGTCAGCCAAGAAGGGTTATTGGCAATTTTAGGACATGAACTGGGGCATTTTAAGCATAAAGATATTTTGAAAAATATTGTTATTATGGGGATTGTTTTATTTATTTTATTTTTTATTGCAGGGAATTTACCTCAAGAATTATTTAATTCAATAGGCATAGAATATAACCCCGCGACAATGATTGTTTTTTTACTTTTAATCTCTCCTGTAGTATCTTTTTGGGCAATGCCTATTATTGGGTATTTTAGCAGAAAAGCAGAATATGGCGCTGATGAATATGGCGCTGAGCTTACAAATAAACGTGCTTTGGCAGAGGCGCTAATACGACTTGTTAATGAAAACAAAGCTTTTCCCTGCTCACACCCGCTTTATATATTTTTTTATTATACTCATCCGCCTTTACTTGAGAGACTGAGGGCGCTAGATTATCAGGGAGGAGGGGTAGATTGAATATTTTTCAAGCCCTTGGTTATGCCAAAAGAGAATTTTTAAATTGTAGTTATAACGAAAATGTTCGCATAGGACTTGAAGCAGAATTGCTTTTGGGGTTTGTGATGGATTGCACAAGGGAGTGGTTGCACACTTGGGGAGAACGTGAAGTTGATGAGTGTGAATTAAGAGAATTTATGGGTTGCGTATGTCGCAGAATCAGAGGAGAGCCTATTGAATATATTATTCAAAGCGCAAGTTTTTATGGTGAAAAATTTTATGTAGATCAAAGAGTTTTGATCCCCAGACCTGAAACTGAAATATTAGTGCAAAAGGTCCAAAATTTAATGGCAAATTATTCCATTAGAACTCTTGCTGAAATTGGCGTGGGGAGCGGTATTATTTCTATTACATTGGCATTAAAAAATTTAGATATTTTAATCACAGCAACAGATATTTCTAATCTGGCTATTGAAGTTGCTCAGACTAATATTGAACAATTCAGTACCCGTAAAAATACCCTTGAAGAACGCATAAATCTTGTGTGTACAAACTTGCTTGATGGTATAGAAGGAGATTTTGATCTCTTGGTATCTAATCCCCCTTATATCGCCCAAGATTATCCTTTAGAAAAAAATGTGCTTTATGAACCTAAAATAGCTTTATTTGGGGGTATTTGCGGTGATGAAATTCTAAAGAATATCATCAAACTTGGAGCCAAAAAAAGAATCAAATTTTTAGCTTGTGAAATGGGATATGATCAAAAAGAAACTTTTGATCATTATCTGCAAGATCATGGTTATGATGGGGAATTTTATAAAGATTTGAGTGGTTTAGATAGAGGATTTGTTGCTATTTTGAGGGACTAGTTTTTACAATTACGACTCAGAAATTACAAAGATTATAAGAATATTTCTATTGGAGACTTATGACAAAAACCATTTTTTTAGAAATTTTTCGTAAATAAAATCATCAATAATTCCGATAGGCGATCTTATATTGAAAAATAACCATAAAATAATCACTATGGGAAAATAAACAATCCCTGCAAAAAAATATAGACCAATCATTTTAATACCCAAATCATTGAGTGTCCTATTGTCGGGCATTAATAAAAAAATTACGATTAAAAAAACACCACTAATTAAAATAGTTTTAAGCATTTAATTATCCTTAATATATTTTATTAATTTTATCAAAAAAAATTAATTTTATACTTTATAAATAGAGTAATATTTATAAATTAAAGAATAAATATAGTATTGATGAGTAAAAAAGTACCATAAAAGAAGTTTTATATCTATTTTTAGCAAAATATATAAAAATGAAGTTTATTATCTAATAGTAATATGATTTAAAATATTCTTATTAATGATCGCTTTTTGATATATTAGATAAAATCATTTCTTAAAAGCTTAAAATGATTAAAAGGATGTGATAGATCCACCAAATCACTTGTGGCATTCAAAAAATCTAACTTCAAGAAAGTTCGTATGAAGGAATTCAATGAATCAAAATGATTAAAAATGAAGTTTAAAAAAGCGTAGAAAAAGCATGAAACTATGCGTAAAAGCGGTGGCCGGGAGAGAGGGATTCGAACCCCCGGAGGTGTTACCCTCAACGGTTTTCAAGACCGCCGCTTTCAACCACTCAGCCATCTCCCGTATTTCAAACAATTAAATCAAGGATTCAAAAAAATTTTGGAGGCGACACTCGGATTCGAACCGAGGAATCAAGGCTTTGCAGGCCCATGCCTTACCACTTGGCTATGTCGCCCCATTAGGTGGTGCCCGGAGCCGGACTTGAACCGGCACGGAAGCAATATCCGAGGGATTTTAAGTCCCTTGTGTCTACCATTCCACCACCCGGGCATTATTTAAATTAACCTAACTTCAAGATTAACCCAAACTTACGATAAAGCAAATCAAGATTCTATGATAATACAAGAAGCTATTGAAGTTATGGAGCGGGAAACGGGGATCGAACCCGCGGCCCCAACCTTGGCAAGGTTGTGCTCTACCACTGAGCTATTCCCGCAAATCATAATATCAAGGGCATAATTCTAGCAACCCTTTTATAAAAAATCAAGGCTAAAAGCAAAAAATTACAAAATTTTATATACAATAACCTTTTAGAATACCAAGACCGGAGAAAATCAACGTGAATTTCCAACCCTACCCATTTGAAAGACTAAAAGATTTACTCCATTCTATCGCGCCCAAAAAAAAAGGAGTCTCCCTCACCATTGGAGAACCTCAATTTCAAACTCCTGATTTTATTCAAAAACAACTTAAAGATTCTGCCGGTGAGTTGCGTTTTTATCCCAAAACCTCAGGGGAAGATTATCTCAAAAAAGCCCAATTAGATTTTGTAAAAAAAAGATTTAAAATTACTCTCAAACCTTCTGAGCTTATCCCAACTTTTGGAACAAGAGAGGTGCTTTTTAATTTGCCCCAATTTTTACTTTTTGATTTACCTCATCCCATCATGGCTTACCCCAACCCCTTTTACCAAATTTATGAAGGGGCGGCTATTTGTTCAAGAGCCAAAACAATTTATATGAATCTGGAAAAACACAACGCTTTCAAACCAATCCTCACACAAGAACAAAAAAAACAAGTCAATCTGGTGATCCTCAACTCACCCAACAACCCTACAGGCTCTACACTCACTTTAGATGAGCTTAAGATGTGGGTACAATGGGCTTTAGAATATGATTTTATTTTGATTAACGATGAATGTTATAGCGAAATTTACCAATCTTCACCCCCTGCAGGGATTCTAGAGGCTTCTTATGCTATCGGGAATACAAGTTTCAAAAACATCCTCTCTATTAATTCTATTTCAAAACGCTCTTGCGCTCCCGGGTTGCGAAGTGGTTTTGTAAGTGGAGATGAAGTGATTTTGAAAGATTATCAAAAATATCGTACCTATACAGGCTGCGCAATCCCAAATCCTCTTCAAAGAGCTGGAGCAAAGGCTTGGCAAGACACACAAGAGAGTGAAAAAATTCGCCAAAAATATGCCAAAAATCTTCAAATTGCCCAAACAATATTTCCAAATGCAACCATCTATCCCTATAGCTTTTATTTATGGCTTGAAGTTGGGGATGATATTGATTTTACACAAAAACTTTATGAAGAAGAAGGGATTTTGGTGCTTCCGGGATCGTTTCTGGGTAGAAATCATATAGGTAAAAATTATGTGCGTATTGCCCTTGTTTATGAAGAAGATATTCTTAGACAAACCTTAGAAATCCTTTGTAAATTTTTGTATTCTTATCTCAAAAAAGGTATTTAATGACTCTTAAAAAAAACTTTAATAATTTAAAAATTCATTTTATCGGTATTGGGGGTATTGGCATTTCAGGACTTGCCAAATACCTTAAAGCCCAAGGAGCAGAAATTACAGGTTCTGATATAGCTGAAGGAAGTGCAACAAAGTATCTTCGATCTATGGGTGTTCCCATTACAATTCCCCACAGTCAAGATGCTCTCAAAGATCAAGACCTTGTGATTCATTCTGCTATTATTAAACCGGATAATATTGAAATACTTCAAGCTGCCAAAAAAGGAATCCCTGTTTTATCCAGAAAAGAGGCATTAGAATTTATTTTGGGCAATAAACGAGTATTTAGCATTTGTGGAGCTCATGGCAAAAGCACAACAAGCGCAATGCTTAGTGCTATATTCCCTCATTTTGGAGCTATTATTGGAGCAGACACTAAAGAATATGGTTCTAATGTCAGAGAAATAGAAAGTCAAAACATTGTCTTTGAGGCAGATGAATCTGACAAGAGTTTTTTAAATTCCAATCCTTATTGCGCTATCGTAACCAATGCCGAACCCGAACATATGGAAAGCTATAACTATGATTTAGATATTTTTTATGATGCTTATAAGCAATTTTTATCCTCTGCTTGTAAATGCTGCATCAATATTGAAGATCCATTTTTGGCTACCCTTAATTTAGAAGCTATCAAGCTTTCTCCCTCTGAAGATATTAAAAATATTTCTTATATTCTTAGAGATGATGAGCCTTATACACAATTTGAACTTAGAGATTTAGGTGCATTTGAAGTTTGGGGATTTGGAGAACATACTGCCCTAAATGCCTCTTTAGCTATTTTAGCTGCAAGCCCGGAACTCTCTATTCAAACTATTAGAGATAATCTAAAAAACTTTAAGGGTATTAAAAAGCGTTTTGATATCCTTCAAAAAGGTAGATTAACTTTGATTGATGATTATGCCCATCACCCCACTGAAATCAAAGCCACACTTGATGCAGTAAAAATTTATTCTAATCTAAAAGGACAAAACAAAATTATTGTTATTTGGCAGCCACATAAATATTCAAGACTTTTAGATAATTTAGAAGGTTTTCAAAAGTGTTTTGAACAAAACTGCGATGAACTTATTATTCTTCCGGTTTGGAAAGCAGGTGAAAAAGAAGTCTTGATAGACATGAAAAAACTCTTCAATCAATACCGTCCTATTTTTGTCGATAAAATTCACAAACAAGGCAATCAAATCGCACTTTTATCCCAAAATAAAATCATTAAAACTATTGAGGAGGGTATTGCAGTAGGACTTGGAGCAGGAGATATTACCTATCAATTAAGGGGGGAAAAATAATGTCTGCATTATTGGCAATTTTTTTGGTGCTTTTGCTTACGCTGGCGCTTTTATATTTTATTCTTAGAGATTTTGGCGTTATCACACCCAAACAAAAATTAATCTCCCTAAGCACATTGATTGTATTTGGTATTTTAATTGCCTTATATAGTTATTTTCAAAGCCAGTCCGATAGGAAAGATTTTATGCTTCAAACAGCATTCAAAAGAGGAGAATCTTTAGAATGCAATGGTATTATCATCAACAAAGAAAATTTCAATCTTGTTACAGGCACACTTAGTTTTATTGGCAAAAAAAATACTCCTATGAACAATATTATCGTCCCCTTAGACAAATGCAATATTATTCAAAAACAAGATCTGCCCCAAGATCAAGATACCACATCTAAAAGCCTTGAAGAAGAGTTACAAAGAGACTAATGCAAGAAAATTATCATTATGAGAATCTCATTGGCAAGCTTGATCTTTGTGATTTTATAAATCAATTTAATGGTTTTTTTGCTCGTCCAAAACCCCTACATTTGCAAGGAGATAAATCTCCTCTCATAAGTCTTATTCATGAACTCGATAAGATTATCTTCACTCCTCCACCCAAGATAGAATCACTAGATACCTTTATCTTGAAACTCAAAAAATTTGGTGTCTTAAAACTTGAAGAGATTTTTGAATTTATAAAAATTATTCGTTATTTTCTCTACCTTAAATCTTTAGACAATATTACAGAAGAAATGCATCTTCATAGATATTTACAAAATATTATTATTCCTGAATCTTTAAGCAAACTTACAAAAATTTTTACCGAATCTTGTGAAATCAAAAACGGTGTCTATGAAGAGCTTGACAGTCTAATGTTTTCTATTTCAAGACAAAAAGAGGAGATTTCAAAAACATTATCAGAAATTCTTGCAAGCGCCAAACTTGCTCCTTATCTTGTAGATAAACAAATTCACTACATCAATACCAATGAAACTTTATTATTAAAAGCAGGATTTAATCATGCCATTAAAGGCATCATTATCTCCAGGTCTCAAAGTGGATTTTTCTATTTATTACCTAATCAAGTTTATAGTATTCATCAAAAAATTTCTGAACTTAATGATAAACTCCAAGATTATCTGTATGAAATTTGCAAAAATATTTCTACTTTATTCCATAAAAACATTTTATTCTTAAATTTTATTAACAAAGAATTTGATAAATTTGATCATTTACAAGCAAGAGTTTGTTTTGCCAAAACATACAATTTAGAATTTGTCAATACCCAAACAACAGATAAAACAATCATTTTAAAAGACTTTGTCCATCCTGCATTAACTCATCCCAAACCTATTAACATTGAATTTCGATCCGGGCTTTTGATGGTTACAGGCGTAAATGCCGGGGGGAAAACAATGCTATTAAAATCCATTCTAACAAGTGTTTTTCTCTCTAAATATTTATTGCCTATGAAAATCAATGCTCATCATTCCAAAATTGCCAATTTTAAAAATATATTTGCCATCATTTCTGATCCTCAAAACAGCAAAAATGATATTTCAACATTTGCAGGGCGTATGCTCAACTTTAGTCAGATTTTGAATACTCAAGACTTGATTGTTGGTATAGATGAAATTGAATTAGGCACTGATGCAGATGAAGGGGCAAGTCTTTATAAAATCCTACTTGAATTCTTACTCAACAAACAAGCAAAAATAATCATCACAACACACCACAAAAGACTGGCTGCTCTTATGGCAAATGATAGTAGAATCCAAATATGCGCAGCCATTTTTGATGAAAAAAGGCAAATCCCCACTTATGAATTTTTGCATGGAAGTATTGGCAAAAGTTATGCCTTTGAAAGCGCTAAAAGATATGGCATCCCTGAAAATCTCATCACTCAAGCCAAAAAAATCTATGGAGAAGATAAAGAAAAACTCAATGAATTGATTGAAAAATCCACCCAACTTGAAATGGCACTCAAACAAAAAACAACACAACTACAAGATAAAATATCTGAATATGAAAGAAAAAAACAAGAACAACAAGATATCATAGAAAAACTCAAGAATGATTATGAAAAAGAAAAATATCTCTTGCATACATCTTATACGCAAGCCCTTGATAAACTTAAAGAAATAGCCAAAAGCAAAGAAACAAGCGATATTCACAGAGGCATCAATAATGCAAATAAAATTTTAAATAATTTTAAAAATCAACACAATATTCTCACTTCCATTCCTCCAAATTATAAAGAAATCAAAATAGGCGATAGAATCAAACATGGATCTCAAAAAGGCAGCGTTATTGGTAAAAATGGGGATATGTATCTTATTGAACTTGATAGTGGAGTGCGATTAAAAACAAGTGCCACCAAACTCAAAATCATTCCAAACCATCGCCCCATCCCTGCAAGCTCTCCAAAAATTAACATCAATTATCAAAATAATGCTCATGTGAGTCTTGACTTACATGGACTCCGAAGTCAAGAAGCTATAGAAAAACTGGATAAATTTTTATCAGATGCACTTATTGCCGGATTTGATGAAGTAATTGTTTATCACGGAATTGGAACAGGAAAATTATCTTTTTGTGTTAAAGAATTTCTTTCTTCCCACCCAAAAGTGATTAGCTTTTGTGATGCACCTCCACAAATGGGAGGTTTTGGAGCTAAATTGATTCGATTATAACTAAGACATAAAGGGCTATTGATGATAAATATCATACTTATACAACCTAGAATTCCTCAAAATACAGGCAATATTGGCAGACTTTGTGTAGCCGGAAATGCCAGATTACACCTTATCCATCCTCTGGGATTTTTTATTGATGAGAAATCTCTTAAAAGAGCCGGAATGGACTATTGGGAAAAACTCCAAGTCCAAGAATGGCAAAATATACAAGAATTTTGGGAAGCCCACCGTGTTGATAAACAACATTTCTTTCTCACCACAAAAGCTCAAAAAAATTATTATGAAGCTGATTTTTGCGATGAGTGTTTCTTATATTTTGGCAGAGAAGATGCAGGTATTGAACCAAATATTCTCTCTTTATATCCTAACCAAAATCTTAAAATCCCCATGGTATCAACAACAAGAAGCATTAATCTTGCAACTGCTGTAGGAGCAGTCCTATATGAAGCTATCAGACAAAGCAAAAATTATCTGCATTTTTAATTACGATCTTTATAATTATTATAATCAAAACTTTTTAGAAGTATGAATTTATCCTCTTGAATTGTCCCCAAACCAGGCAAAGGCATACCATTAAAAGTATTATTTTTGACAATACTATAGTGCATCATATCTTCAAATAAAATTCTATCCCCAATTTTAAGCTCACTATCAAAACTATAATCCCCAATAATATCTCCGGCTAAACAAGTATGACCCCCAAAACGATAAGCATACTTAGCTTTATTGACTCCCTTATCTTCTTCAAAAACTTCTTTTTTATCTATAAGAGAAATTTTTTTTACATTCGGACGATAGGGCATTTCCAAACAATCAGGCATATGCGCACTCGCGCTTACATCTAAAATAGCAATATACATCCCATTCCAAACAATATCAATAACCTCTCCAATCAAAAATCCACTTTGCCAACCTATGGCTTCTCCAGGTTCTAAAAAAACATCTGTATTACAATATCTCGCTTTAAAATCCTTGAGAATATCAATTAGTTTTTCTATATCATAATCAGCACGCGTGATATGATGCCCCCCGCCAAAATTTACCCATTTCATTTGAGGAATATAAGGGCTAAAATATTTTTCAAAGTGCCCCAATGTCCTAAAAAGTGCATCTGAGTTTTGCTCACAATGAGTATGAAAATGTAATCCCTCAATCCCCTCAAGACCAAATTCTTTTACCCCTTTTTCAAACTCACCGGGGGTAATTCCTAAACGACTACCTTTGATGCAAGGATTATAAATAGGGGGTTGTACTTCGCTATAAAGGGGATTAAGACGTAATCCTACTTCAATCTTAGTGAAACCCAAAGATTGGAGTTGTTTATTTTTAATTTCTATTTTATTTTTATACTTCTGCCACTGGGCAAAAGAATTAAAAATAATATGCGTAGCAATACCAAGAAGCTGTTGGATTTCAAAATCTTTATAAGCAGGACTAAAAACACAAATATCTTTCTTGATTTCTCTACCTCCAAACTCCTCAAAAGCAAGTAATGCCTCATAAATACCACTGGCACAACAACCATTAAGATATTCTCGGACAAGCTCAAATCTCCTCCAAAAAGCATAACCCTTCAAAGCAAGCAGTATTTTTGCGCCACTATGTTGGCGCACATTATTTAAAATCT
The DNA here is from genome assembly GCF_002272835.1 of Helicobacter sp. 11S03491-1. Lineage (NCBI taxonomy): Bacteria > Pseudomonadati > Campylobacterota > Epsilonproteobacteria > Campylobacterales > Helicobacteraceae > Helicobacter > Helicobacter sp. 11S03491-1. The sequence continues at coordinate 16,100 of NZ_MLAO01000011.1, read as the reverse complement.
CCAAATTATACTTGAGTTTTTCTTCCTGAAGAACATAACATGGAGAGGGTATATCAAAAAATTTCATATTTGCTCTTTATTGTTTATGGATAAGGAGTTGATTGATGGACCTTTCAATGTCAATAGGATTAGATTTGGATACAAAATCATCGGCATTTAAGGACTTTGCCATTTCTTCATTGCTACTCCCGCTCATAGACGAATTTACCACAACCGGAATATGGGCACTTAAGGGATTATTTTTGACTTGTTTAATAACTTCAAATCCACTGGCCTCAGGCATTTCTAAATCTGTAATAATCATACCAATATTTTCAATCTCTGTAGTTGGAGCAAACAAATAATCAAGCAACTTTTGCCCATTAATAAAATCATTATGGGCTACTCCAATTCTGTTTAAAATAATTTGCATAGTTTTTAAAACACTAGGGCTGTCATCAGCAAGCAAAATAACTTTGTTTGTTTTAACTTGGCTAACCTTTTTTAACTCTTCTTGTTTTTCTTCTTCAATCCATGGAAAAACATCTACAAGCATTTTTTCAATATCCACAACTTGTACAAGCCTTCCATCAAAATATCTTGTGCGACTGACTAATTTATTATTACTTCCAGTGCCTCCTATACCTGCGCTTTGCTCCATTTCAGTCCATTTCTTATTCAAAATGCGATCAGCTTCATAAATCCTTACGCCAATTGTCCATTGAGAAAATTCACAAATCATAATAATATCATGCTCATTTTCTTCACGTTGGATTTTATAAGGCGTCAAATCTTTATTTTTATTTTTATCATCATAATAAAACCATTTTTTCATATCAATAAGTGGAATTGTAAGCTCTCTAATTGTGATCAGCCCTTCTATCAAAGAACTTTTTTCATGACTAACAATAGTCAGCGTCCCATCATACTTCACAACTTCTCGAATCTTAAACACATTCACAGCATACAAATCTTTATCTTTTTGTAGACGAAAACACAATAATTGAAGTTCATTATTTTTATGCAAACTTGTAACTTGATCAATTTGAGACAGATTTGACATACTTTTCCCTCGCATGCAATATAAATTTTTATATCATATCATAGTTTTATTTCAAAAAACTTTATGATTTCTTTGCCGGGTAAGAACAATGAATACAGAGCTTTTCAACAGCTTGGTTATGCATAAAACCTTCTCTGATGTTTTGAGCACGCCCGGATTGTAGAATATCTATTAATTTTTGATCCTTGAGATTACCCAATTTAATAACTCCTTGCGCATCAATACAGCAAGGCACAACACTCCCATCAGCCAAAATCCCCACTTGAGCAATCAATCCATGGCAATATTTATGCGATTGAGAGAATACTTTTGAATTCGGATTTGCCCATTGAAATGTTTTGGTAATATTTAAAAATACCTTTTTTCCAAGTCTAAAACGTGATTTTGTATTATCATCAAGAATTCCAAATTCTCTAAGAATTTTTTGTTTCAACCACAAAAGCTCCTCTAATGTGCTATCTTGTAACCTAAGATTAATAAACCCGGCGCTATCTTTGAAAATCTTATAGCGGCATAAACTCAAAATATTCTCAAGATAATTTTTACTCACCCTATCTTGATTGTTCCTATCAAATCCTGCATTTAACGATAAGGAAAGTTGCGCTATAGGATCACAAACAAGCCAATCAAACATATCATGTCTTAAATAAACCCCACTTGTAACCAAATCTACTTTAAGCCCATAATCTTTAGCAATTTTTAGATAATCTTTAAGATTTTTAAGAATACAAGGATCGCCCAACAAATGAAAAGCAATACTTTGGGTCAAACCCACGCTTTGCTCACAAACTTTCTGAAATAATGCAATATCCATGATTTTGCGAATATTTTTTTGGCTAGGGCAAAAACTACAATTTAACCCACAAATATCACTAAGCTCAATATAAATTTTTTTAAACTTAAACATTAAACCTAAAGTGCATAACATCTCCATCTCTAACAATATAATCCTTGCCTTCTACCCTCATAACCCCTGCTTCTTTTGCTTTGGATTCCCCACCATATTTGACAAAATCCTCATAAGCAATCGTCTCTGCCCTAATAAAACCTTTTTCAAAATCCTTATGGATAACACCTGCAGCTACAGGGGCACTATCCCCCTTATGGATTGTCCAAGAACGCACTTCTTTGATACCTGCAGTAAAATAACTAATCAATCCCAGTTTGGCAAATCCTCTTTTGATAATTTGTTCCAACCCACTCTCTTGGCACCCTAAAGTATGCAAAAACTCACTGCGTTCATCCTCCTCCATACCCACCATTTCTTCTTCAAGTTTAGCGCAAATTCTAATAACTTCAGCATGGTTTTTATGTGCATATTCTTTTACTTCTTTGAAATATTTATTCTCTGAAGCAATATATTCTTCACTGACATTAGCCCCATAAATCACTTCTTTAAAAGTTAAAAATCTAAGTTCTTTGTTAAGTCCTATAAACTCTTCTGTATCTCTAAATTCAAAAGTTCTAGCCGGGTGGTTATTTTCTAAATGTTGTAATAATTTTAAAGCACATTCTAAGAAATTCTTTGCCTCTTTATCGGATTTGGTTTGCCTTTGAAGTTTTTCAATGCGTTTGTTAAGCGTATCAATATCAGCTAATAAAAGCTCAAGCTCAATAATTTCAATATCATCAATAGGATTAATTCTACCTTCGACATGCACGATATTTGAATCTTCAAAACAACGCACAATATGCAAAATTGCATCGCTTTCTTTAATATTTGCTAAAAATTGGTTTCCCAGTCCTTCACCTTTGCTTGCCCCTTTAACAAGCCCTGCAATATCGACAAATTCGATAACAGAATGCAAAATTCTTTCGGGTTGAACAATTTTTGCCAACTCAAAAAGCCTAACATCAGGGACATTAACTACAGCACGATTAGGTTCAATCGTGCAAAATGGATAGTTTGCAGATTGAGCATTTTGTGCTTTTGTAAGTGCGTTAAAAGTGCTTGATTTACCTACATTAGGCAGACCTACGATTCCAATTGAGAGTCCCATTTTAATCCTTTTTGATTATATCAAGCACAAATTCCACACATGCCCTCACCCCCGCGCCACTTCCACCATATGTATTAATATCCCATTCTCTCTCTACATAAGCAGGACCGGCTATATCAATATGCAGCCATTTATCTTTGTATTCTTTACGGATAAACTCACTCAAAAACATCCCCGCAGTAATTGCTCCCCCATACCTGGAAGAAGCGACATTACACACATCAGCAATTTTTGATTCTATAAGTTTTTTGAGGTGTCTGTTAAAAGTCAATTTTGTAGCAAGCTCTCCTGATTTTAAAGCCATATTTTCAAAATGAGTTTTTAACTCTTCATTATGCCCCATTACACCGCTGGTATATTCACCCAATCCAACAACACAAGCCCCGGTAAGTGTTGCAAAATCAATCAAATAATCCGGTTTTAAATCCTGCGCATAACTCAAACAATCTGCCAGAACAAGTCTTCCTTCTGCATCTGTATTTCTTACTTCAATACTTTTACCCTCGCGACTAAGAAGAATATCATCAGGTTTATAGGCATTCCCTCCAATCATATTTTCAGTAGCCCCCACAATTGCATGTATCTCTGCATCTATTTTCATTTTTGCTAAAGCATCAATAATTCCAAGAACCGCACAACCCCCGCTTTTATCAGCTTTCATAGTTACCATATAATCAGCAGGTTTCAAACTCAATCCTCCGCTATCATAAGTCAATCCCTTGCCTACAAGAACAAATCTGGCCTTAGGTTTTTTGGTTTTATAAATCAAATGAATCAATCTTGGAGGATGCACAGAAGCTCGATTGACTGCTAAAAAAGCTCCCATTTTTTCTTTTTTCAAAAATTTTTCATCTCCAATATGACATTCAAGAGAATTTTCTTTGGCTATTTTTTGAGCTAATTGCGCAAGAAACATAGGAGTAGCTTCTTCCGGAGGAGTGTTGATAGCATCTCGAACCAATATGATGCTTTGGGCTAAAATAAGAGCCTTATCCAAAGATTTTTGCAATACTTGAAGCGATGGGGGTGTTTTTTTATCAAAGCTTTCATAAGAAACAAAAATTTCTTTAAGCGCAGGGATAATCTTTTTGCTTTTATATTGATTAAAATCATACATCCCTACCAATAAGCCCAAAAAAATTCCTTCCATCATCTCTTCATTACCATAAATTCCTATTTTTAGACTTTTGAAAGGTAATTTTTTGATAAATCTGAGAGCTTGTGTGCTCGCCTCTCTGAAGATATCTATATCCAAGGATTCTACTCCGATATAAATGATTTTATTGAATTGATCAAAAAATATCCCTTCTCCCTCATAAGCAAATTCTTTTAAAATCTTAGGCTCTATCCAAGCATGTTTGAAATTTTTGTTGATGACAAAAACAAGAGCTAAATCCGCTTTTGTTTCCTTGAAACTCGTTTTTTTAAGATTAATTTTTAACATTATTTTTCCTTTTTAATTTCTAATTGAGATTGAATTTTTTGAATTTTTTTATCAATTTTTTTTGTATGAGAATTAAAATACCAAACCACAAACCCCAAAAATGCTATTGCCAGAATAACAAAAATATAAGGGTGATGTTTGAGCCACGACAATATATGCAAAATCTCCTCACCCAAAAACCATGCCAATAAAATCGTAACCCCTGCCCAAACCCATGCGCTAATAAGGTTAATCAAAGCAAATTTCAATGCACTATAGCGCGTCAGCCCAATACTGATTGGGATAATGGTTCGCATCCCATACATATATCTTTGAATAAAAATAATAGGCCAACCATGCTTTTGAAGCAACAAATGCGCTAAAGCAAGCTTTCTACGTTGTTTTTTTAAATGTTTTTGAATATAGCCCTTGTTGAACCTGCCAATGTAAAAATAAATCTGATCCCCCACAAATCCCCCAAGACCTGCGACAAATATAGCTAAAAAAACATTCATATGCCCTGTATGGGCAGCAATTCCAGCAAAAATTAATCCCAACTCACCCTCTAAAATACTCCAAAAAAATAAAATTAAATAACCCCAATCAGCAACATAAGTATCCCATAAGCTAATAATGTGCTCTTCAATCCCCATTTTCTCCCCCTATATCCAATATTGTAAATACCTTAGTGAGACCTTCGATCTTTTTTATCCCTCCTAATTGGGGCAAATTTAGTATAAAACAAGCCTCCGGACATTGTGCTCCTACGCTTTGAATTAATTTTACACTTGCAGCAGCTGTGCCTCCTGTAGCAATTAAATCATCAATAAGTAATACCCGCGGTTTTTGTAAGTCTCTAAAGGCATCAATATGGATCTCAATCTCATCAAAACCATACTCAAGAGTATATTTTTCACTTACGGTTGTAAAAGGAAGTTTGCCTTTTTTTCTAATAGGAACAAATCCTATATTTAAAGCATAGGCTAATGATGCGCCAAAAATAAACCCTCGTGATTCAATTCCGGCAACAAAATCAATATTCATAGGAGAATAATATTCTTTGAGAGCATCAATGAGTTTAGAAAATAAAGGAGAGTTGATTAAAGTTGTGATATCTCGAAAAATAATTCCCGGTTTTGGGTAATCAGGGATATTTCTGATAGAATCCAGCAAATCTTTTTTAAATTGTTTAGAAAATGGATGCATATTTTTCCTTATAAGAGAGCTTCAATTTTTTGCTCCAAATCTTTAATCCTGCTTCTGTATTTATCTGTTTCAATACGATATTGAGAATTTCTTTGTTTGAGTGTTTTGACTTCATTTTTTAATGAATTCATTTCCTGAGTAAGTATATCAATATTTCCTAATGCTCTTTGAAGTTGTAACTGATGTTTTTGAATTAAGATTTCAGCTTCTTGAAGGGTAAGCTTCATTGAAGCTGAATTTCTTTCTTCTTTTTCTGCGATTGACTTATAGAAAAAAGTCTTAATAATCATATAGAGAACAAAAAGAATAAAAACCGTAACTAAAAACCACTCTATAGCTACATTTGTCATCATAAACTCCTAAGAATCAAAATCCTCAATTTTTGAAACCCTACACGCATGCCTTCCTCCTTCAAATTCAGTATGGATAAAAGCTTCCATAATTGATTCTACCTCACCCAAACCACTAATACGTTCTGCCAAACATAAAATATTAGCATCATTATGAAGTCTGGCCATTTTTGCCATATAAGCATCTAAGCATAAGGCGGCTCGGATTCCTTTATAACGATTAGCAGCAATACTCATTCCAATACCTGTTCCACAAATCAACACTCCTTTTGCATCTCCTGTTTTTAAAACTTCTTTGCATACTTTTTGGGCAAAATCCGGATAATCTACCTTATGGGCTTGTTTTGGAGAATAATCAATGACTTCAAAACCATTTGAAATTAAATAATTTTTTACAAAATCTCCAAGAATAATACCTGCATGATCTGTTCCCAAAATATAAACCATCAAAAATCCTTTATGTTAATAAAAATTGCAATAAAAATTCTGTTGGATAAAAAAATATTCTTGATAATGGGGTGGCCAGAATAAGCAAAATAATCATCGTACCATAAGCGCCTATTTGATAAAAAAATCTTGGAATGCTTTGAATGCCTAATTTGAGACAAATAAATCCCAAAGCCTGAGAACCATCAAGTGGAGGGATAGGCCAAAGATTAAAAACACCTAATACCACATTATAAACAATAAGTTGTGTTAAAAAAGCCACTATAATGATTTCCCAATCTCCCAAAACATTTCCAAAAATGCCGCTAAACAAAATCCCACTTGCAATCAAAGCCAAAATTAAATTATAAGCTACTCCTGCCAAACTTACTGCCACTCCCGCCCCATAACCCCATCTTTGAATAATGAAATTCATATTAATAGGCACAGGTTTTGCCCATCCAAATAAAAAAGGGGCTTGGATAACAAATAAAATCAAAGGGATGAGGATCGAACCTATTGGATCAATATGTTTGATTGGATTAATGCTTAGTCTGCCCATTTTTTTGGCTGTGTCATCGCCATATTTAAAAGCAACCCACCCATGCATGATTTCATGACCAATGATGGCTATCAAAAAAGTCACTATCATGATAAGAGGTTTGAGAATATCTGCAGATAAAAAAGAATTTAAAATTTGCATTTATCCCTCTACTTTTTTCTTAAGTTCACTCTCAAGTCCTTCAACACTCTTAAACATTCGATTCCACCGTATTGTAAAGATTGCCTTAGGATTATCTTGCACCCCTGCTTCTACACTATTTTTAAGATTAATGCTAAAATAAATGAACCATGGCTTGCCAATAATGTTTTTATAAGCAACACTACCCCAAAATCTAGAATCATCGCTATTATCACGATTATCCCCAATCATAAAAAACTCATCAGGAGCGATTTTTTTGTAAAAAGCTAATTGACCATCAAGATTTATAGGCATCATTGCAATCCCTATTTGATTAGGATCATCATTGCTGCCTAACAATCCTTTTGTCCAAAGATCTTGAGCAATAGCTGCCATTCTAAAATAAGAAGAATTATTATGCTTATAATGAATACCTAAATGCGCCAAAGAATAAGGTTCAAAAACAAATTTCTTGCCCAACATCGTAGTGATTCTTGAGGGATCATAATGAGACTCTATATAATTATCCCCTTCATAAGGATGAAGATAAAGCCCCTTTTGTGTAAAAATAACTTCATCACCACCAATTGCGAAATTTCTTTTGACGAAATATGTTTTTTCTTCATGAGGAGGGATAAAAATTACAACATCGCCTCTTTGAGGTCTTTTGCCTTCTATGATATGTCCATCTCCTCTAAAATCAGGAAAAATTGGAATCTCTAGCCAAGGGATTCTAGGTGTAGGTATGCCATAAGAAAACTTTTTGACAAATAACATATCCCCTTCATACAAAGTTCCCACCATTGAACGAGAAGGTATAATAAATGCCTGTGCAACAAAAAATATTACAAACAAGACAATAACAATTGTCCCTGTCCAACCCGAACAAAAATTATAAACAGATTTTAAAAATTTCATTCAAACCCCTAATTTTATTTTTTAAGTTTTCTTTGTTTGGCAGCTAAAAGCGTATTTTGAAGTAATGAAACAATTGTCATTGGTCCCACTCCTCCCGGAACCGGGGTTATAAAACTTGCTTTTTGACTCACACTCTCAAAAGCCACATCACCCACCAATCTTCCATCGTTTAAACGATTCATCCCGATATCTATAATAATAGCCCCTTCTTGAATCATATCAGCCCGGATTAATCCGGGTTTCCCTACACCTACACAAACAATATCTGCCTTTTTAGTAAAAAATGCAATATCTTGCGTAAGGATATGGCACACACTAATAGTTGCCCCCGCATTCAACATCAAAGAAGCTAATGGCTTACCAACAATATTGCTAGCCCCAATTATAGCAACATTTTTGCCACTCACATTAATATTATAATGCTGGAGTAAATTCATTACTCCCAATGGAGTTGCAGGCGCAAAAGCCTCTACTCCTGCTAAAATTCTACCTATATTAAAAGGATGGAAACCATCAACATCTTTTTGATAACTTATCGCCTCTAAAATAAATTTTGTTTCAATATGCTTAGGCAAAGGCAGTTGGACTAAAATACCATCAATTTGTTCGTCTTTATCAAGATCTTGAATAATCTGTAGTAACTCCTTTTGAGTTATATTTTGGGATAATTTTTTTGGGATACATCTAATCCCACAACGTTCGGACGCCTTAATTTTCATACTCACATAAGCGCAACTTGCAGGATCTTCTCCAACTAAAATAACTGCTAAAGTTGGGGTAACTCCTTTTTCTTTCAAAAAATTTGTTTGGATAATGATTTGTTTTTCAATCGTTTCTGCCAAAGATTTTCCATCAAGGAGCACCATTTTATCACCTTTAAAATTGAAGTAGTGTATTATAATAAAAACTCTATTTCTAAAACCTTTAAAGGAAATACAAATACTATGGTGTATAAAAAAATAGCTTATTATGCTTGTGGTTTTTCTCTCATCCCTATTTTTTGCTACTCTCTTCAAAATCCCAAAGATGATAGTTTTATCACCCCTCAAGAATATGGCAAAAAACTCTATGAAAATCCTCGCAACATAGGCTGCATAAAATGTCACGGAAAAAATGGAGAAAGCGAAGTGATTGCTCAATACAAAAGCAAAGGTAAAAATAAAATTATCAAAACTCCAAAAATTAATGATTTAGATTTTGATATTTTCAAAAAAGCTCTCAATAAAGATAAAGGCATTATGCCAAGATATAATTTAACTGACGAAGAAATAAAGGCTATCTATCTTTATATTACTTCTAAAAAATAACTTTGGTTGTATAATTTATTAAGAATTTCCAAACTCCGGTCTCAATAAATTTCAATTTCTAAAATTCTATGTTTTGACTTCAACAGATATAACGAAATAAATTTTATAAAATCCAATAAAATAAAGCAAGTTAGATAATGTAGGTAATAAAATGCCGGCTTACCAAAAAATATATAAGTTTGCCTTATTGAAGTTTTTGGTATCATATCTTAAATTGGCATTATTTGGAGATAGCGTGGAAATAAAAGATATTAATCAAATCCAAAAAGTAAATAAAAAATTTCAGAAAGAAAGCTCAAAAGTCGCTATTATCATGGTCTTTGCAATATTGATTTCTATCATTGGGCTTACTTTTGGGAATACTTCTAATCCTTTATTGCTTGTTTTTACGACAATTGTTGGGGGCTATATGGCTATGAGCATTGGCGCAAATGATGTTGCAAACAATGTTGGCCCTGCCGTAGGATCTAAAGCAATTACTTTGATAGGGGCAATTATTATTGCTGCAATTTGTGAAGCAAGTGGAGCAATTATCGCCGGAGGCGATGTAGTTGATACTATCAAATCAGGCATTATTGATCCCCTTAGCATAGCCGACCCTAAAGTATTTGTTGGTGTCATGATGGCTGCACTTATTTCCGGTGCAATCTGGGTGCATTTAGCCACAATAATTGGCGCTCCTGTTTCGACTACGCATTCAATTGTTGGAGGTATTTTGGGCGCGGGGATTGGAGCGGGAGGATTTGGAGTCGCTCATTGGGAGGCGCTTGGGGAAATTGTAGCAAGTTGGATTATCTCTCCTTTAATGGGAGGACTTTTTGCAATGGTTTTTTTAATGATTATCAAAAAAACCATTACTTACAAACAAAATAAAAAACTTGCAGCAAAAAAAGTAGTCCCTATTCTGATTTTTATAATGACCTGGTCTTTTGGATTATATTTAATTTTAAAAGGATTAAAAAAAATTTATTCAATTGATTTTCCTACGGCATTAGGAATTAGCTTTTTAATCGCTTTAGCAATTTATTTCATTACCAAACCTTTTATTTATAAAAAAGCAAATACACTCCAAAATACCAAAGAAGATATTAATCTACTCTTCACTCTCCCTCTCATTTTTGCTGCAGCCTTGTTAAGTTTCGCGCATGGAGCTAATGATGTTGCTAATGCCATTGGTCCTTTGGCTGCTATCAATCAAGCCCTGGGGAGTTTGCAAAGCGTGGGAAAAACAGCAAATGTTCCTTTGTGGATTATGGCAGTAGGAGGCTTGGGAATTTCCTTAGGATTGGCACTTTATGGACCAAAACTCATCAAAACAGTAGGGAGTGAGATTACTGAATTAGATAAAATAAGGGCTTTTTGTATTGCAATGTCTGCTGCACTCACTGTGTTGATTGCTTCCGGACTTGGGTTGCCTGTGAGTTCGACTCACATTGCTATTGGAGCAGTATTTGGAGTGGGATTTTTGAGGGAATATCTTAAAAATAGATATCACCAAATGCAACAAACTATCATTCAAGCCCATAGCGGCAAAGATTCTAAAGCAATTGAAGAGTTTTTGCAAAGATTTCATAAAGCAAGCGTCAAAAGAAAGGGAATTATGCTGGAAAGTCTTAAAAAAACCAACAAGAAATCTTTCCTGCCTCCCTTGAATAAAAAAGAAAAAAAATCTCTCAAAAAAGCCTATAAAAATGAGCTTGTCAAACGAAGTGCCATTAATAAAATTATTGCTTCTTGGATTATCACCGTGCCAATATCAGCAATATTAGGAGGGATTGTTTATTTTATTGTAATGGCTGTAGGATTTAAACTTTAAATCATTAAAATACAATTTTATGATAATATGATAGAATGTATTCATTATTAGGTGTTGTCCTAAAATTTAAGGAGTAATAGTTTGGACCCGTATCAGTCGGTTTTAATGTTTATTTGCGCAATATTTTTAGTTTTTTTGAATGCTTTTTTTGTCCTCTCTGAATTTGCTATTGTCAAGGTAAGAAAAACTCGCCTTGAAGAATTAGCCAAAACCAATAAATTAAATGCAAAGTTAGCTTTAAAAATATCTAATCAACTGGATACTTATTTAAGTGCCACTCAACTTGGTATCACACTCTCTTCATTAGCGTTGGGTTGGATTGGAGAACCTGCAGTAGCCAGGATTCTCAGTGTCCCATTGGACAAACTTTTTGGATCTAATCCTATTGTTGTACATACAATTAGCTTTGTTGTTGCTTTTACTTTTATCACTCTTCTACACGTCGTATTGGGCGAAATTGTGCCCAAATCAATAGCTATTGCTAAGTCTGAAAATGCAGCTCTTTTTGTTGCAAGACCTTTATACTCATTTTGGGTGATATTTTATCCGGTCATTAAACTTTTTGATATTTTGGCTGCATTTTTTTTAAAAAGAATAGGCATAGAACCTTCAAAAGGTCAAGATAATGCACATTCTGAAGAAGAACTCAAAATCATTGTAGGAGAAAGTTTAAAAGGGGGTTTCATTGACTCTATTGAGGGTGAAATCATCAAAAATGCCGTAGATTTTTCAGATACTATTGCAAAAGAAATCATGACCCCCAGAAAAGATATGATTTGCCTAAATACTGAAAAAAGCTATGAAGAAAATATTCAAATTGTAATGGAAAGCAGGCATACAAGATATCCTTATTGCAAAGGCAATAAAGACAATATTATTGGAATGATTCATATTCGCGATTTGCTTACAAGCTCGATATTTGATGCAAATAAACATGATATGAAAAGTCTCGTAAGAGAAATGATTATCGTACCTGAAAGCGCTTCTATTTCACAAATTCTTATCAAAATGAATAAAGAACAAATCCATACGGCACTTGTCATTGACGAATATGGCGGAACAGCAGGCTTATTAACAATGGAAGACATCATTGAAGAGATTATGGGAGATATATCTGATGAGCATGATCTTAAAAGTGAAGATATGCAACGTATTGATGAAGATACCTATGAATTTAATGGGACAATGGACTTAGAAAGTGTTGAAGAAATTATGGACGTGAAATTTGATGATGAATGTGAGCAAGTTACAATTGGAGGGTATGTATTTGGATTGCTTGGAAGACTCCCCGTTATAGGAGATTGTGTGAGTGATAAATACTGCGAATTTGAAGTCTTAGACATGGAAGGAGCAAGAATCAAAAAACTTAAAATTAAAAAAATACGCATACAAAATGATGAGGAACTCAAAGAAGCCTAAGCTTCTAATGTTTGTGCAAAAAATAAAGACCAACGCAAATAGCCAATATAGATGAAGCAAAAAATACCATATCTTTAGCATCGGTTATCCCCATACTAAGAACTTTTGAAAAAAATGCTACTATCAATGCCATGACAATAACTTTTGCCAATTTATCTTTGAGTTGATCGAGGGTGTGAATTTCTAAAACTTTTGAACTTTTATCATCTTTGATAGTGATTTTCCTGATAAAAAGTTCATAAAGTCCAAATGAAAAAATTAAAAGCACTACCGCAATCAGATACAAATCAATCGCTGAGACAATCATATGCAGCAAAACATTATGTATATCAGACTCTTGATCTAATAAATTAAAGTAATATTTATAAGTATTTATTACAGCCTTAATTACATCAATACTTGCCACAATAAAAAGCAATACTGCTCCTACCATTGACAAAATAACTGCCAACAAAATAAAAAGTCTTGAATTCCAAAGTAATTTTTCAAACAATTTTTGTAAAAACTCCATCAAAATCTCCGAAAATAAAATGTTTCTGAGATGGAATTATAACATTTCAACAATTATTATGCGCACCATAACAACAAATAAAAACAAATTCAAAAAATAAAAATGTAGGGTAATGAAGCATCAAACAAAAGATTACTCAGAAGTTGGCTTTGAACCTATAGCCACGCAGATCCCATTAAATGCTATTTCAAAATTTGACTGCCAAGATAATTTTATTGAAGTTTTTGATAAAGATAAAATCGTTAATATTTGGAGTCATCGTAATTCCAATATTTTAGCCGTTGAAGTTTTGGATTAAGTTAATGAAGGGGTTATAGGCTTAAGAGGAAGCTAAAGGGCTTAGAGATTGAGAGAATAGCCATTGATGTTTTTTATTTACTCAAAAAAGAATCTTTGGTATTTGGAGTATTTGTATCGGATCTAAAATAGAGTAGATATAGAATTAAAAAAGTTTAATTTTAAGCTTAATTTAATTCTAATTTTTGCCATATAAAACAGAAGTGAGCCCCTCACTTCGATTTTAAGTTTCAAATCACTTCGGTTTTATGTGGCAATTTACAAGATGTCAAACTCTTTGGCAGGGGAGCAGAAGTGGCTAATGAATATCTCAGAAAAGGTTCGAAAGTTTTGATTGAAGGACGCTTGAGTTTGGAGAGTTGGACAGATCAACATGGCACAAAAAGAAGCAAGCATACCATCATGGCTGAAAGCATGCAAATGATGGATACCAAAGCCCAAACCCAAGAACTTGCCCAAGAAGAGAATGCCCGGAGTGAAAACCCAACAACCAATGTCTCTTCCGGTGTTTCAGACACTCCAATACAAGAGAATGCCCAAGCACCCTCAAAAGAATCTCAAGAATCTTCTGCCAAACACGAAGAAATTATTTCTCTTTTAGGTGAAGGTGAAGAAATTCCATTCTGAAATATCCTTAATAAAGATATTTCAGCACCTTCTATATGATTTTGAAATATTGAATCAATCTAAAATAAATATAAACCTGTTTATGTAGATACAATATAATAACATATCTGTCAGGATAAGGAGAGCAAAATGACAACCTTGATTAAGATAGGAAATTCTTTGGGTATAAGAATTCCAAAGGCTTATATTGAAAAAACAAAACTTCAAAATACACAATTAACCTTTGAGATTTTAAAAGAAGGACTTCTTATTAAACCTATTGGAACAAACAAAAGATCAGGTTGGGAGAATAAGGTAAAATCTGCTTTGAAAAACAATACAAACAGTTTTGATAATGAATTTTTAAGATTTGATTTGGATTTGAAAGATTGGGAATGAAACGATTTGAAATTTGGTATATTAATTTAGATCCCACACAAGGCAAAGAAGTCAAAAAAACCAGACCCTGTGTGATTGTTTCTCCCGATGAACTCAATGATTTATATACAAGAATTGTTATTCCTTTAACAACAAAAGGTTTTGATTTGCCTTGCAGATTAAGAATTCAATTTAACAACAAGTCTTCCTTGCTGTTATGTGATCATATAAGAAGTGTTGATAAAAGCAGGCTTATTAATAAAATAGGTGAGTTAGGCGTTGATGATTGTATGGCTTTATGTGAGATCTTAAATGCAATGTTTGCATTTTAGTTTTTATGATGGTGTCAAAAGAATCTCAAGAATCTTCTGCCAAACACGAAGAAATTATTTCTCTTTTAGGTGAAGGTGAAGAAATTCCATTCTGAAATATCCTTAATAAAGATATTTCAGCACCTTCTATATGATTTTGAAATATTGAATCAATCTAAAATAAATATATAAATATCAATAAGTATAATTTTATTTTAAGAAATAATTATTTAGAATAACCGGATAATTTTAGTAAGTACTTAGTTTAATTATAAAAAATTCATGAGAGTTTTTAACCCGGATAGAAAAAATAGATTATAAACAGCTTTGTAACAAGACAGATTGAGTCTTGAGTTTTTTATAATCAAAAAACAACAACATCAAAAAGGGAACACAATGAAAAGAATAATGAGAATAATGGCTGCCTTATTGGCAACAACAATAGCAGGAGTGAGTATGGCTCCGGCAGATGAATTAGATGAACAAATTCAAAAACTGGAGAAAGAAAATAAAATACTTGAGTTAAAAAACAAACAAAAACAACTCCAACCAAACCAAACAAGTCAAAGCCAAGTCAGCCAGCCCAACCAAAGCAATACCCAAAACCAAAAGAAAGTTAAAAACTTCAATTCTAAGAATGGAGTTTTCTTAGGTGTGGAAGGGAGTTTAGGAGGAAATAACGTTACATTCATACTGTCAGATTCTGATGATGGAAAAAATAAAGAAGATGTATTTTTTAATAAAAGTGCCACTTTTGATCTGGGTTTAGTCGGAGGGTATCAACATTATTTCGGAGAATCTCAAAGACATGGGATAAAAGTATCTGCTCATTTGTATTCGGGGTTTGGAAATAGTTGGAAGAATGATCCCCTTCCCGGACAACACGCTCTCTTCTCTTACATTCCTATTAAGTTTGGCTTAGATGTGAAATATGTTTGGGATTTTCTACAAAGAGGGGCGCACACTTTAGGATTCAATGTAGGGCTTGGCGATGAGTTTGATTTGTATATAGCCGGAAAAGATGAAAACAAGAATGACAAATATCCGAACGACATAGGACCTGCAACTGCGATGAATAATATTTTTGCCAATGATGTTTATGGCGTGCTAGGTTTGCATTATTACTACGGACACCATCAGTTTGAAATCCTCTGGCGAGGAGGAGGTATTTTAGGTTCGACAACTAAAAAAGAGATTATATATCAAAAAGATGTGTATACGGATACATCATCTACACATATATGGATTAAAAAGTTGAATCTTACTCTACTCACCCAATCCTACCTCACACTCAATTATGCTTATCGGTTTTAAAATATAAATAAAAATTAAGGAGTTCATATGAGATTAATTCTGGCATTAATATTACCTTGGCTATCGTTTTTTACTATAGGTAAGCCTATATCAG